>WGCB01000059.1 GCA_015494005.1 Caldilineaceae bacterium | reverse complement strand
CAGGTAGCGTTCGAGCTCCTGTTTGATGCCGATCAGCGCGAAAAGATCCGGCTCCTCCAGCTCCACCACCACATCTACATCGCTGGCCTCGGTGATCTCATCCCGGGCCACGGAGCCGAACACGCCGATACGCCGGATGCCGAACTCTTCTCGCTTCAGCTCCCGGAGCCTGGCCAATGCCCGCAGCACCTCGTTTCGTTTCATGGAATCACCCTCCTCAATGCCACACCGGCTGTTTCTACCGAAATTATATCACAGGGCTCGCGTACCGTACGCGCATCCAGCAGCGCAACGCTCCAGGACGCCTCCGGACGTCATCCGTGCAATCTGTGCAATCGGTGTACCACTCTCCAGCCCTCATCGGACCTGGCTGGCGCACGTGGACGGAATCAGCGCGCAGGCCTGATCCGGGACCAAGGGCGGGGCCAGCTGGACACTCCCCACCAGCAGCTCGCTGCCCTGGGGCTGGCCGGCCGGGTCTAGGAGGGGCAGCCGCTCACCGCTGGCCGGATCGTAGAGGCCCAGCACCACCTGCCAGGGACCCGGCCCCGGCTGGGCGGGCAGGGTCAGCTGACGCCAGTCCGCCAAGGGCGAGGCGTCCACGGTCAGGGAGAGGAAGTAGCGAGGCGGGCCGTCGTTCTGGGAGCGATTCTCCCCGGCCTGGCGCAGGTGCACGAAGGGGACATAGCGGCCCAGCAGCCCCGTCTCCCCCTGCCACTGGAGCCAGAGGTCCAGCTCCCTCCCTCCAGGGACCGGATCCCGGGGCAGCCAGGCTCGCACCTCCACGGACGCGTCCGGGGACAGGCCGAAACGCCCCCCAGCCTCGCGCAGGGCCAGGCCAGTGGCCCGGGAGATGGCCTGTCCTAGGGGGATCTCCGCCAGCTTGACGGGCAGGGGAGCCAGGGTGTCCCCGGGCTGGCGGGCGTAGGCGGCCACCAGGGCCAGGGTGCCGCTCTCGTCCAGCAGGGCGGGGCGATCCTCGGCCTGCACGGCCAGGCGATCCCCAGGGGCCAGGGGATCCGGCCCGTGGACCGCACCCACCGCGCCGCCCCAGCTCCGGGGCAGGAAGAGCCAGAGGGTGGTGATGCGCAGGACCTCCCCCGGACGCCAGCGCTCCGGCGGGTACCAGACCAGGGCCGGGGGCGTGCTCTCCGCCCAGGTGGTGATCCGTTCCCCGGACGGGGTGCGCAGCTCCAGCCAGGGACGCACCGTGCCGGGCGCGAAGTCCGGCTCCGCCCGCCAGAAGGTGGTCACCTTGGTCTGGCGCCAGCGAGGCCAGTCCTCCAGCTCCAGGCCCAGGAAGGTGAGGGGGCCGAAGGCGACCCGGGGGCCGGGCAGGCTTTGGGCCTCGTCCGCCGGGACCCGGGCGAAGTCGTAGAAGGCGTCGGGGATGGTCTTGTCCGGGGCCCCTCGCCGCAGGAGCAGGAAGCCGTCCGCGCCGTCCACCACGCCCCAATCCTGGGCCAGCAGGGCCTCCACCTGGGCCTTCAGGTCGCCCGGGGCCATGTCCGTGTTGGTGGTCACGTCCAGGAGAGCCCAGTCCGCCTGGCCCGGCTTCAGCCCCAGGGGAAACTGGGTGATGTAGCGGCGATGGCTCACGTGGGGGTGGACCGCGGCCGTGGCGCTGACCCGGGCGTCCGGCGGGATCTGGGCCACGAAGCGCGCCAGCAGGCGGTGATGGGCCCGGATGGGCGTGGGATCGTAGCGGCCACCCAGGGGACCTCGCCCCAGGGCCGCGTAGCTGGTCACGGACCAGGCCAGGAGCCAGAGGCTGAGCCCGGCCGCCAGGAGGGGGCGCAGGGCCGAGCGGGAGTTGCTGGCCAGTGCCGCCAGGGCCATGACCGGTCCGCTGGCCGCGGGCAGGTGCTGGAAGCTCTCGGAGCGTCCCCGGGCCCGGCGGGCCAGTCCACGCCAGAGCCGGGCTCCGCCGTAGACCGCGCTCACCGCCACGTAGGGGACCAGGGGCGCGCTGTAGTGGAACTCGCCGTAGTACTGGGCCGGGTAGGCGCTGAGCAGGTTGGCCAGGAGCACGGGCAGGGAGAGGAGCAGGATCTCCGGGGCCAGCAGGCTGAGGAAGCCGAAGGGAGCCAGGAGATCCCGCAGGTAGCGGACCCGGGCCGGCTCCGTGGCGATCTGCCAGACCAGGCCGGGCTGGGTGAAGAAGCTCTTGAAGATGTCCGCGGGGGAGTTGCCCAGGGCCCCGTAGCGCTGGAAATAGCTGCTCTCGGCCACGTCGTAGACCTGCTGGGCGTGGGCGGGCACGATGACGAAGGTGGCCAGCCAGAACCAGAGCAGGGAGAGGCCGGTCACGGCCAGGGGAAGCAGGAGGGCGTGCTGGGGGCTGGGAGATGCGTCCGGTTCGTCGCGTCTCGTCCCCTGGATCCTGCGGAGCGCAACTCGCCACAGGGCCCAGAGGCCCAGCCCCGCGCCCAGGAGGGCCGCCTCCTCCTTTACCCCGGTGACCAGCAGGGCGGCCAGGGCGAACTGTCCCCAGCGCTGCCGCTCCACGGCCCAGAAGGCCCACAGGATCAGAGGGACGGCAAGGGGGATGGCGTGGAACTCGGTGAGCACCGCGGACTGGAGCTGGGGCGCAAGCAGGTAGGCCAGGGCGAAAGCCAGGGCCATGGGGCGGATCCGCTGCTGGAGGGGCTCCCAGTGCCAGATCTGCCCCCGCTCCTCCGGGGAGAGGATGGGGCTGAGCTGGAGCAGGGCCAGCTCGTAGACGAACCAGGCGCCCAGGGCCGCGGCCACCACCTGGAGGAGCAGCAGGGCCCGCACGTCGTCCCAGAGCCAGAGCACCGGGCTGATGAGGACGAAGATGGGCTCCACGTGGTCCGTGAGCCGGGTGGAGATGAAGTCGTCCTTCACCGATTCCAGGAAGCGGCCCCGGCTGCTGTTCCAGACCGCCTGGTCGATCTGCCCCAGGTCCGCCTTGTGGGTGCGCATGCCCAGGTGCTGCTGGAAGGCCAGCCCCGCGAAGACCCAGATGTAGGCCAGGATCAGCCCCACCAGGATCAGCCGGTAGGGATCCCCGGCCAGGCGGCGGATCCGCGCAGCCATCAGGCCACCTCCGTCTTGCCCGGGATGGCCAGGGCCACGATCCCCGCGGCGGCCAGCTCCAGGATCACCTGCCAGAGGCGCAGGGCCAGGGCCAGGAGGGTGGCCGCCCCGCCGTCCAGGACTGGGGCCAGGAGCAACACCAGGGCCCCCTCTCGCACGGCCAGGCCGCCAGGGGTGATGAAGCTCAGGTAGCCCACGGCATAGGCCAGGGGGAAGCTGACCAGAAGATAGGGCAGAAGGACCCCGACCCGCTCCAGGGGAAAGGCGTTCAGGGCCAGGCCCAGGCCGGTCAAGGCCAGGCCCCAGAGCAGCCAGTCCACCAGGGCCGCGGCCAGCAGCCCCAGGATTCCCCGGCTGGTGAGCCGCACAGGCAGGGCCGGCCGTCCCAGGCGGGAGAGGCCCCAGTTGACCAGAGTCATCAGCCAGGCTGGCCGCCCCAGGAAAACCACGATGGGTAGGAGTGCGCCCCCGGCCAGCAGCCGCCATCCTCGGCTGTCCCCCAGGAGGGGCCCCAGCGCGGAGCCTTCCAGAAGCAGGTAGGCCAGGGCGATGGGCAGGACAGCCAGCAGGTTGATGGCCTGGTAGAGGGCGATGCTGGTCACCGTGGCCTCGGGGCGGACGCCCCGCTCCCGGGCCAGAGCGGTCATGCCCAGGGGCTGCCAGACGTTGCCCGGCACGTAGCGGACCAGCGCGCTCAGGAACCAGATGCGGGCCGCTCGGGGCCAGGGGAGCCGCCCGCCCACCCGGGCCAGGAGCGCCCGCCAGATGCTCAGCTCCACCAGCCAGCCGATCACCAGGACCAGGCCGGAGAGGATCAGCCAGCCGGGGGCCAGTCGCCAGGGGTGGCTCTGGAGCTGGCTCCACTGGCTGCGGACCAGGGCGGCGATGAAGGCCAGGGCCAGGATGAGGATGAGAGGCTGGAGAAGTTTGGCGAGGGCGCGCATGGACAGGGCCTGGGGGATCAGCGGGGCGCTGGCTGAGCCTGACCGGCCCAGCGGCGGCAGTGGGCCAGGCTGTCGGCCAGGAGCTGGCCCACCACTGCCTCCGGCTCCCCCGCGGAGAGGGCGTCCGGGTGCAGCTCCAGGGCCACGGTGTGGGGGTAGCCGTCCTGGGCCATGCGCTGGAGCAGGCGGTCCAGGGCCAGCTGGCCGTCCTCGGGCCGGCGATGCTCCCGGCCGTCGAAGTTGCTCAGGTGGACGTGGCGCACCCGCTCCCGCCAGCGGGGGTAGACCTCCAGGGGGTCCAGCCCCCAGGTGGCCAGGTGGGTGGTGTCCATGGTGATGTGGGGGAAGCGGGTGATGGCGTCCAAGGTCTCCGGGCGGGTGGCGTTCCAGTAGGCGATGTCCCAGCGGCGACCGTAGGCGGGGAAACCAGGCAGGTTCTCGATGCAGAGGGCCACCTCCGTGGAGGCCTGGAGGGCCGGGTACTCCTCCAGGAGCCAGCGCTGGTACTCCCGGTTCTCCCTGGCCCAGGGGTTGGGCAGGGGAAAGCGCTTGCGCCCCAGCTGCACCATGACGTAGCTCACCCGCAGGGGCAGGTGATGGATCACCACCTCCGCGCCCACGGCCTCGGCCAGGGCCACGCTCTTGCGGATGCAGTCGGGCTCGTCCTGGGCCCAGCCTCGGGCGAAGTGGAGGAAGGGACTGTGCACCGCCAGGACGGGGATCCCGTAGCGGTCCACGAGCCGCCGCAGGTAGTCCGGGTCTCGGCTGTCCCAGCGGGTGTCCACCATGACCTCCATGCCGTCGAAACCGGCCTGGGCGGCCAGGTGGAAGCAGCGGTCCAGGCTGTAGGTGTAGAGGGAACCGGTGGAAAAGAGAAAGCGCATGGCATTGCTCCGGATTGGGGGCTGGATGGTCGAGTGAATGGGTGGGCGAACGTTGGCTGTGGTTCGTGTGTCCTCGTCCGGTCATGTCGGCAGCCGGTCGTCCAGCCCGTACAGGGCCAGCGTCTCCGCCAGCACCGCCGGCCAGGAGAAGCGTCGCCGGGCCTCATTATACCCGTTCTCCCCCAGGCGTCTAGACAGATCCCGGTCCGTCAGCAGACGAGCGATGGCCTGGGCCAGGGCCTGGGGATCCTTCTGGGGGACCAGCAGCCCGTTGACTCCGTGGGTCACGATGTCCGGGATGCCCCCCACGTCCGAGGCCACCACCGGCTTGCGGTAGCGCATGGCCTCCAGCAGGACCATGCCCAGCATCTCCGTGTCCCCGCTGCTGTCTACGATGGCGGGCAGGACGAAGAGCTCGCAGGCCGCGTAGAGCGCCTCCAGCTCCGCGTCCGGGACCCGGCCGGCGAAGGTGACCCGCTCCTCCAGCCCCAGCTCCTGGACCAGGGCCTCCAGGGACGGGCGCTCGTGCCCCTGGCCCACGATGACCAGCCGGGCCTTCCGAGAAGGCGGCAGCAGAGCGGGGAGCTGGGCCATGGCCTGGATCAGGTAGCGGATGCCCTTGCGCTGGATCAGCCGCCCCACGGTGAGGACCAGGCCGGGCTCCACGGGCCACTGGGCGTCCTGGGGGGGCAGGGCGATGCCGTAGGG
>WGCB01000058.1 GCA_015494005.1 Caldilineaceae bacterium | reverse complement strand
GAGATGGCCGTGCACCTGCACACTCACCTGGCCGAGACCAAGGACGAGGAGGCCTTCTGCCTGGAGCAGTTCGGCAAGCGCCCTGCAGCCTACGCGGAGGAGCTCCACTGGGTGGGGGACGATGTCTGGCACGCCC
Source organism: Caldilineaceae bacterium (assembly GCA_015494005.1). Classification (GTDB taxonomy): domain Bacteria; phylum Chloroflexota; class Anaerolineae; order Caldilineales; family Caldilineaceae; genus S144-5. Next base: position 2,945 of record WGCB01000058.1, on the reverse strand, counting down.
ATTGCGTCCACCTGACCCATGCGGAGGTGGCGGATTTCGCCCGCACCCAGACCGGCGTGGCCCACTGCCCCAGCAGCAACATGCGCCTGGCCAGCGGCATCGCACCGGTGCGGGCCATGCGGGACGCGGGCGTGCCCGTAGGCCTGGGCGTGGACGGCAGCGCCAGCAACGACAGCAGCCACATGCTGGCCGAGGCCCGCCAGTCCCTGCTCCTGCAGCGGGTGACGGGCAACCCCGGGGCCCTCACCGCCCGGGAGGCCCTGGAGATCGCCACCCTGGGCGGGGCCGCGGTCCTGGGGCGGGACGACATCGGAGCGCTGGCCCCGGGCATGGCCGGAGACGTCATCGCCTTCGACCTGGGCGCCCTGGGCTACGCGGGGGGCGCGGTCCACGACCCGGTGGCGGCCCTGCTCTTCTGCCACCCCCAGAACGTGGACTTCGCGCTGGTCAACGGCCGGCTCCTGGTCCAGGAGGGCCAGCCCCTCTTCGTGGATCTGCCCCGGCTCATCGAAGAGCACAACCAGGCGGCCAAGGCCCTGCTGGAGCGAGCAGGGGTCGGATGATCGGGAGATTGGGCCGTTGGATGGTTGGATGATCGGGCGAAACGTCCACATCCGCAACACGTCCCCCCAATCTCCGGTCGCCCAATCCCTCACCCTACCTGATCTGCGATCTTTCTTCTGCACCCATCCCATGCCCACCTACACCGTCGCTCTGACCCACGAACACGCAGACTTCGACGCCATCGCCTCCCTCCTGGGGGTGTTTTTGGTTTTCCCGGATGCCATCCCCGTGCTGCCCCGCACCCTGAACCGCAACGTGCGCGCCTTCCTCACCCTCTACAAGGACGACCTGCCCTTCGTGGCCCCGGAGGATCTGCCCCGAGGCGTGGTGACCCAGGCCATCCTGGTGGACAGCCGCACCTTCAACGCGGTGAAGGGCATGAGCCGGGAGACCCGCTTCCTCCTCATCGACCACCACTCCCTGGACGAGCCCCTGCCCCCGGGCTGGCAGCGCTGGGACAACGGCGTGGGCTCCCACCGGGTGGGGGCCAACACCACCCTGCTGGTGGAGCGGCTTATGCTGGACCAGGCCCGGCTCTCCCCGGTGCACGCCACCCTGCTGGCCCTGGGCATCTACGAGGACACGGGCAGCCTGCGCTACAAGTCCACCACCCCCCGGGACGCCCGGGCCGTGGCCTGGCTCCTGGAACAGGGGGCCAACCTGGAGGTGATCAACCGTTTCGTCCACTTCCCCCTGAGCCCGGAGCAGCAGAAGCTCTTCCAGACCCTGATGGAGCGCAGCCAGCACGTCCAGGTGGCCGGCCACGCGGTGGTCATCGCCGCCGCGGAGGCCCCGGACTACAGCGAGGAGATCAGCGCCCTGGCCCACAAGCTCCGGGAGCTCTACGAGCCCGACGCCCTCTTCCTCATCGTGGACCTGGGGGATCGGGTCCAGGTGGTGGCCCGGAGCACGGTGGACTCCGTGGATGTGGGCAAGATCGCCGAGGCCCTGGGGGGCGGCGGGCACACCCGAGCCGCCGCAGCCCTGGTCCGGGGCATGAGCCTGGAGGAGATCCGCCAGCAGATCCTGGCGCTGATCCAGCGCTTCAGCCGGCCGCCCCTGCGGGTGCGGGACATCATGAGTCGAGGCCGGCCCCAGGTCCTGACGCCGGACACGCCCATCGAGAAGGCAGTGGAGCTCATGCGCCGCTACGGCCACGAGGGCTTCCCGGTGGTGGAGAAGCGCCGGGACGGCCAGGAGGCCCTCATGGGCATCCTCACCCGGCGGGAGGCAGACCGGGCCTACAGCCACGGCCTGGGCCAGGAGCCGGTGCGGCGTTTCATGCGGGTGGGCAGCGTCTTCGTCCGCCCGGACGACCCCATCACCGTGGTGCAGCGGCGCATGATCGAGAGCGGCTGGGGCCAGATCCCGGTGATGGACGAGCGGGGGCAGATCGTGGGCATCGTCACCCGCACGGACCTGATCAAGCTCTGGGGCGAGGCAGAGCGGGTCCAGGAGTCCCGGGAGGCCATCGCCCAGCGCCTGGCCCAGGCCCTCTCCCGGGCCCAGCAGCAACTTCTGCGCCTGGCCGGCGAGGAGGCCGCCCGCAGCGGCCAGGCCATCTACGTGGTGGGCGGCTTCGTCCGGGACCTGCTCCTGGACCAGGCCCGGGATCGAGGGGCCATGCTGGACATGGACATCGTGGTGGAGGGAGACGCCATCCGCCTGGCCCAGCGCCTCCAGGAGAAGTGCGGGGGGCGGGTGGTCACCCACCGGCGCTTCGGCACGGCCAAGTGGCTGCTCAAGGAGCCGGAGCACCCCCTCCACTGCCCGGAGTTGACCACCGCCGCCGTGGAGGAGATCCCCGCCCACCTGGATCTGGTCACCGCCCGCACCGAGTTCTACACCGCACCCACGGTCCTGCCCACGGTGGAGCAGAGCAGCATCAAGCTGGACCTGCACCGGCGGGATTTCACCATCAACACCCTGGCCATCTGCCTGAACCCGGAGCGCTGGGGCGAGCTCCTGGACTTCTACGGCGGCCTGGAGGATCTGCGGCGGGGGGTGATCCGGGTGCTCCACAGCCTCAGCTTCGTGGACGACCCCACCCGCATCCTGAGGGCCGTACGCTACGAGCAGCGCTTCAACTTCCAGATCGAGGAGCGCACCCTGGAGCTGCTCCAGGACGCGGTGGAGCTCCTGGACCGGGTGACCCCGGCCCGGATCCGCCACGAGCTGGAGCGCATCCTCCAGGAGCCGGAGCCGGAGAAGGCCCTGGTGCGCCTGGACGAGCTGGGTGTGCTCCAGCGCATCCACCCCCAGCTCCGGGCGGACGGCTGGGTCTCCCTGCGTTTCCCCCGCCTGCGCCTGCGCCTGGGGGAGACCGATGCCCTGGCCCAGGCCGTGGCCGAGACGGGCGAGCCCATGGAACGCCTCTACTG
>WGCB01000057.1 GCA_015494005.1 Caldilineaceae bacterium | reverse complement strand
GCGGTGCAGGGCCAGGTAGGCCGGCTCGAACGTCTCCTTGGAAATGAAGAAGGCCTCACGCGCCCGCTGCTTGTCCATGGCTCCTCCCTTCCCGCCGCGAGCAGGGCCCCACGCGCTTTCATTATACCCAAAACTGGTCGGGAACGCAGGCTGCCCCGATTCACGCCTGGCCGACCCGCTCCTGGCCGAAGGGGCAGAGCGCCAGCAGAGGGCACTCCGGGCAGCGGGGTTGACGCTTGCGGCAGATCGCCTTGGCATGGGCCACGATAGGGCGTGGTACTCCTGGAAGAGGGGCACATCCGGGGGCAGGTGCTCCATGAAGAGGCGCTGGATCTCCGGGTAGCGGATGCCCTCCCGGGCCAGGCCCAGGCGGGTGAAGAGGCGCACCGTGTAGGCGTCGATCATGAAGATGGGCTTGTGGGCCGCGTAGAGGAGGATGGCGTCCGCGGTCTCCGGGCCGATGCCGTGGATGGCCAGGAGCTCCGCCCGCAGGCTGGCCAGGTCCTGGGAGAAAAAGGCGTCCAGGTCGCCGCCGTGGCGCTCCATGAGCACGGCCACGAAGGCCTTGAGCTTGCGGGCTTTGGCGTTGAAGTAGCCGGCCGGGCGGATCAGGGCGGCCAGCTCCTCCTCGGGCAGGGCGTGGATGGCCTCCGGGCTGAGGACGCCCGCGGCCTTCAGGTTGGCGATGGCCTGCTCCACGTTCTTCCAGGTCACCGCCTGGGTGAGGATGGCCCCCACGATCATCTCGAAGGGGGTCTCCGCTGGCCACCAGTGCTGGGGGCCATAGCGGGCCAGCAGGCGCTGGTAGATGTCCAGCAGGCGTTGGGTCAGCGGGGTCTGGGAGGATGCCATGGGCGGCTCAAGGTGTGGGGTGGATGGGCTGAGAAACACCACGGACGAACGCGAACAGCATTGGGCACACGGATGCCAGGACTTCACAGATGCAACGAAACTATGGACGCACCACTATGGACGCACCGATACACACGGACAATGACAAGTAGCTCCAAGCCTGTCCGTGTGCATCGGCGTTCATCTGTGGTTGAGTCTTCAAATCCGCGCCATCCGTGGCATCCGTGTCCCTCAGTGGATCTCGGCTCACGGACCGGGGATCAGCTCCCAGAGGCGGCGCAGGATCTCCTGGACCCGCTCCTGCAGGCCCGGATCGTCCTCCTTCGTCTCGGGAACCTCCCCCGGGGGGCCGTCCAGCTCTGTCTGCCCCTCCAGGCTGACCGTGGGCATGCCCTCCGCGGTGGTGATGCGCAGGGCCTTGCCGTCCACCACCAGGATCAGCTCCGGCGAGACGGAGAGCCGCTCGCCCACGTTGCGCCGGGACGCCAGCTGGAAGTAGGCGTCGCTGCCGAAGGCCACGGTCTCCAGGGGCATCCCCTCCTGGTAGCTGGTGTCCACCCAGAGGGGCAGGAGGACGCCGTCCGCGCCTTCCACCAGGCCCCGCTGGACGAAGCTCTTGCCCGCCACGTAGCGGATCCCTTCCGGCGAGGGCTGGGCCTGCTCCGCCTGGGCCAGGGCCTGGCGCGCCTGGCTGGCGGCCACCGCGGCCGCACCGGCTGGCGCGGCCTGGACATAGTCCGCCGCCACGCTCGCCGCCTCCTCGGCTGCCACCTCCCGGGGCAAGGGAATGGGCGTCGCGTCCGGTGGGACCACCATGTTGGCCACGCCGGACTCCAGGACCAGATAGCTGGTGAAGGGGGTGACGATCCCGTACTCGGTGCTCAGGGCCACGATCTCGTCCACCAGCTCCGGGTTGGCGCCCCTGCGACGGACCTGGCTGAGCAGGGCGCCGATCTTGCGGGTGGCCCAGAGACGAGCCACGAAGTCCTGGCCGCCGGCCGTCACCAGCTCCTGATCCGGGAAGGTGAAACGCTGCTCCTGGCCGTTGACCTGCCCCTCCACCACCACAGTCACAGGACCGCCCTCCCGGTAGCGCCCCACGAGCACCAGCTGGTCCCCGGCGAAGAGGTCCGGCAGGGGGAAGGGGTAGGTCTCCTCCACCAGGACCGGGCCGTCCTTGCCCTGGAACGTCACCTGCACCTCCGCCAGCACCGGGGTGCTGATGCCGCTGTAGAAGTGGCTCACCGCCTCGTCGATGCGCTGGTCCGGGAGGACGTAGCTGCTGCGGCCGCCCAGCTCCTGGCTCACCGTGTCCAGCAGGTCCGTGTTCACGTCGTAGCCCACGCCGAAGGTGAAGAGGCGCACGGGCCGCTCCGGTGCATTGGCCAGGGCGTTGTCGATGATCCGCTCCACCTCCGTGACCCCCTGGGTGGGCAGGCCGTCGGTGAGGAAGAGGACGTAGGCCGGCCGATCCTTGTCCGCCTCTTCCTGCACCCGCAGCTGGGCCAGGGCCTCCAGCAGGGCCCGGTTGATGTCCGTGGAGCCACCAGCAGCCAGGCCCTCCACCCAGGCCAGGGCGGCCTCTCGGGTCTCGGGCTCCACGGGCTGGAGCTGCCCCTGCCAGAAGCTCACCCCGGAGCTGAAAGCAAGGAGGTTGAAGCGGTCACCCGGATTCAGGTGCTCCACCACGTACTGCGCCGCCTTCTTGGCCTGGGCCAGCTTCTCCCCCTCCATGGAGCCGGAGACATCCAGCACCATGACCAGGTCCCGCTGGACCACCTGGGCAGTGGGCACCTCAATGCTGGGTGCGGCCAGGAGCAGGAAGAAACCGTCCTCCGTGCCGGGCTTGTAGCTGAGCAGATTCAGCCCCAGCAGGCTCTCGTCCGTGCCGAAGAAGAGGAGGAAATCTTGCTTCGGCTGGACCTGGCTGGCCTCGAAGCCGATGACCGCCCGGTCGTCCCCCTCCCGCTGGATGGAGACATCATGGCTGGGGCTGTAGATGGTGCGCAGACCCGGCTGGTTGCGCAGCTCCACCCGCAAGGAGAGGGTCTCCACCGGCTGGCCGCTCTGGGGCAGGCGCAGGGGATAGGTGAAGCGGAACAGGTCCCCCTCCCGGGCCAGGACCTGGCGGTAGGTCAGCTCGATGGTGCGGGTGTCCCCAGGCGGGATGGGGAAGACGCTGGCCTGGAAGAGGCCTCGGTCCAGGTACTCCAGCAGGGCCGGGTCTCGGGTGCGGCGCACGATCTCCTCGTAGATGCGCCGGGCCTCCTCCTTGCTCAGGAGCTTGCCCTCCAGCACCTGGCCGTCCACAGTCATCTGGAAGTCGCTCACCGCTGCGTCCGGGGGCAGGGGGAAGATATAGGTCCCTTCCACTGGCCCGGGGGTGTCGTTGCGGAAGACCTGGGTCACGTGGACCGTGGCCACCGGGCCATCCACCACCGCGTCCACGGTGTAGCGCTCCACGGCGATGGGCGAGGCCGGGCCGAAGAGCTGGGGCACGGCGTCCGGTGGGACGATGCCCTGGGCCTGGGCCGGCATGGTCCCCAGCGTCAGGGCCAGGAGCAGACTGGCGGCCAGGGCAACCCCCAGGGAGAGGTGCGTTCGGGCAGGCCTCGAGTTCGGTTGGCTGTTCACAGGGATGGGCGGGGAAAACCGGGGCATGTTCGTCCTCCTTGGCGGCATCCAGGAGCCAGGGGCGCTCCTGTGGCAACAAACGCTGCACATCGATGAATGGTCGCCACTGGGACGCCGCGCCCGGGGAAAATGTTCCCGGAGCTCAGCCCGTCTCCGCCAGGTAGACCCCGGCCAGGATCATCCCACCGCCCAGGATGGCCAGGGGCGTCAGGGGATCGCCCATCCAGATCACCCCCAGGAGCGCGCCCACCACGGGCACCAGGAGGATGAAGACCGCGGCCCGGCTGGCCGGCAGAGCCTCCGCCACGTGCCACCAGGCCAGGTTGCCCAGCACGCTGGCGCCCAGTCCCAGGCCCAGGAGCCCGGCCCAGGCGTTCAGGCTGGGCCAGGGAGGAACGCCCTCCACCAGCAGGGCCAGGGGCGCCAGGAAGAGGGCCCCCACGCCAGAGGCCAGCGCAGTGACCACGGCCGGCGGGTAGCGATCCACGATGGCCTTGCCCTGGACCACGTAGATGGCTCCGGCCAGGGCCGAGAGCAGGGTCAGCCCGTCCCCCAGCAGGTGCTCCGGGGCCACGGTCACCGCGCTGCCCTGGAGGCTGAAAAGGAGCGCGCCGACCGTGGCGGCCACCAGTCCCAGGAGCAGGCGGGAGGTGAGCCGCTCTCCCAGGAAGAGCACGGAAAGCAGGGCCACGAAGAGGGGCACCAGGTTGCCCAACACGCTGGCGTTGGCCGCGGTGGTGTAGGAGAGGGCCAGGTTCTGCACCGCGTAGAGGAGGGTCACCCCCACGAAGCCGAAGCGCAGGATGGCGCCCAGGTCCTGGCGCAGGGCCCGGCCCAGGGGCGCGGTCTGGCCGGTCAGGGGCAGGTAGAGGGCAAAGACCAGGCTGGCCAGGAGCCAGCGGCCCGCGGCCACGCTCAGGGGCGGCCACTCGCCGAAGATGGATTTGGTCATCACGAAGCTGCTGCCCCAGAGGGTCACCGGGACCAGGGCCAGGAGCCAGGTGCGCAGGGAGTGGGGCGTGTTCGGGCGGGTGGAGGAGAGGGTAGATTCGGTCATGGGCAAGGGTGGGCAGCGACAGGCAGGCCAATAGCAAAACCCTCGCCCCGCATCGCGCCGAGGCCGAGGGCTTCGCTCGGATAGGTGTGTTCTGCAGCACCCCCTGCAGGATTCGAACCTGCGACCCACGGATTAGAAGTCCGTTGCTCTATCCACTGAGCTAAGGGGGCTACATGTAGTGGTTGCAGCCCGTCGCACCACAATATCTAGTGTTTTTTCCCGCTTGCAGCAAAACAGCAAAAAGCCGAGTCTCTCGGTCTTTTCGAACCTGGTTTTTAGTGTAGGCGGCCAGCTGTTCTTTTGTCAAATCGCTACAATCGCACCCGTTCGTTGGCGATAGCGGCCGCCTCCACGTAGCGGCTAGGCATGGCTAGGGAAGACCAACCGCCTGCGTCGCGCAGGGCGAAAGCGTCGGTCCCCTGGGCGGCGGCCCGGGTGGCCCAGTAGTGGCGGCAGTCGTGGGCGCTCAGGCCCTCGATGCCCAGGAGCTTGCGTCCCAGGGCCCGCACCCGGGCGGTGATGGCCCGCTCGCTCATCCCGGCCTCGGTGAGCGCGCCTCCTTTGCGGCTTCCCCGCAGCAGGGGCCCCATGGCGGGGGCGTCCCCGCTCTCGAACCAGGCCCGGACGGCCCGGAGAGCGTCCGGTGTGAGGCGATGGGTCTGCACCATGTCCACCTTGGGCCGGTAGAAGGTGAAGACGCCCTCGGCCAGGTTGAAGTCGGTCACCTCCAGGGCGGCTATCTCCCCCACCCGCAGGCCGTGGTCCAGCAGCAGGCACATGAGCAGGGCGTCCCGACGGCCCTGGGGAGTGTCTGGGTGGGATGTCTTGAGAAGCTGGGCCTGCTCTGCCGTCAGCCCTACGGGCTCGGCCTTCTTGGCCCCCAGACGGCTCTGCTCCCGGCGCTCGTCCACCCGTTTCGCCTCCTGGCGACCGTATCCCTGCACCGAACGTATCAGGGCCAGCTCCTGGGTGTCCAGGGCCCCGGCCTGAGCGGCCAGACGGGCGTACACCTTGACCGTGGACAGCTTGCGGTTGACGGTCCCCACGGCGTAGCCCTGCTTGAGCATCCAGGCGACGAAGCCCTTCACCAGCCCCCAGGTCATGCCCTGCCAGGCGGCCGGGTCGGTGGCCAGGGCCTGCGGGTCCACCTGCACCCCCACCTGGCCCAGATAGGCGGCGAAGGTGGCCAGGTCTGCGTCCTGGGCGCGCAGGGTGTTGTCGGCTTTGCGGCTGCGGTAGTCGGCGAAAGCGCTCTGGGCGGCGTAACGGTTGGCCACCTGTCCCACGTGGTCCGGCACGGCCACGGGAGCGGGCCGGACCGGCGAGATAGCGTGACCGGCGCTTCCCTGGGCCGTGGAGCCTTCCGGGTGCATTGGGGCGTTCTCCTTGCTATTGCTTCCGATAAGTATAAACTATCGGCACTATTTAACCACCTTCTGCACCCTTTGTCAAGCCCCACGAAAAGCGCTTTCGTCACGCCTCGCCGGGGCCATCCTCCTCCTCCATCCTCAGCACCGTCATGATGCGGGCCGCCAGGTAGTGGACGTTCTCCGGGGTCACGCCCTGGGAGAAGTCCACGCCGCCACTCATGCGCAGGTCCTGCCTCTCCGGCGCGTCCAGAGCCAGGAGCCTGGCCCGGCGCTCCATGATGCGCAGGATGGTGTTGATTGCCTTCACGTCCCCGGCCATGGCCTGGTCCCACAGAGCCCGCTGCATGGCGTCCAGCCGCTCCAGCTCCAGACGCCGCACCCGGGCCGCCTCCTCAGGCAACCGCTCCAGGAGCCGGTCCAGGGCCCGGTTCACCCACTTGTAGGCCGTGGCCTTTGCCACACCCATCCGGTCCCCAATCTTCTGGTAGGAGAGCCCTTCCGCCCGCAGGGCCAGGGCCTGCTCCTCCCGGACCCGGGCCCGCACCCGGGCGGGCGCGTTCTTCGCCTGCCTATCCGCCGCCATGTCGTTGCCTCCTCTTGCGTTCGGTCCCAAAACTTCCAACCTGCACCCCCTCACCGTCTCCCCAGGAAGCGCCGCCACGCCCCCGGCCCGGACCGCCGGGGATGGCACGCCTCACAGT
>WGCB01000056.1 GCA_015494005.1 Caldilineaceae bacterium | reverse complement strand
GTCCACGTCGAAGCCCACCACCTGGCCGCTCTCGTCCAGGAAGCCGAAGGGCTTGAAGTCGAACTTGACCCCAGCTACGAAACGGCCGTCGGCCAGGATCTGTTCCACCTTGGAGCGCACAGGCAGGTCCAGCTGGGTGGGGGAGTCGGCGAAGCTGTAGGGCCAGGTGCCGGGCTGGATCTCCACCCGGTAGGGGGTGGATTCCGGCCCGAACCACTTGCGGTAGATCTGATCGTAGACGCCCCGCTGCTTCAGATCCTGGAGGGTAAAGTTGACCAGGTTGTTGAAGTAGGAATCCCCCGGGGGCAGACCGAAACCGTAGGGCTCCTGGGTGAAGAGGCCGCCCACCACGACCAGGTCCGGGTTGTCCTTGGCGAACTGGCTAAGGGCCACGCTGTCCGTGGTCAGAGCGTCCACCTGACCGGCCTTCAGGGCCTCCAGAGCCGGTGGATACTCCTGGAAGGGGAGCACGGTGATGCTCACCCCGTTGGCCTCCGCGTGGGCCTGGATCTGGTCGATGGAGGTGGAGCCCTGGATGGCCGCCACCGTGCGCCCGTTCAGATCCTGGATGCCCTGGATGCCCGAATCCCGGCGCACCAGCAGGCTCTGGCCGTCCAGGAAGTAGGTCTGGCTGAAGTCGATGAGCTCGTCCCGGGGCTTGGTGTGGGTCATGGAGGCGGCGATCATGTCGATCTCCCCGGCCACCAGCTTCTGGATGCGGTTGGCCGAGGTCACCTGGACCAGCTCCACGTTCACGCCCCAGCTCTCGGCCATGGCCCGGACCAGGTCCACGTCGAAGCCCACCACCTGGCCGCTCTCGTCCAGGAAGCCGAAGGGCTTGAAGTCGAACTTGACCCCCACCACCAGGGTGTTGTTGCGCTTGCGGATGCGGGCGATGACCGATTCCGTGGCGCTGCCGATGCGGGGGGTGCTGCCACTGCCATTGCTGCTGCCGTCACTGGCCAGCGCGTAGGGGACCAACAGGTAGCTGGCGTCCCCGGGCAGGACGGTCAGGGCGAAGGGCTTCTGCTCCGGCCCGAACCAGCGATGGTAGATGCGGTCGTAGGTGCCGTCCTGTTTCATCTCCTGCAGGGTGAAGTTGACCAGCTCCCGGAATTTGGAGTCGTTCTGGGGCAGGCCGATGCCGTAGGGGTCCGACACTGCCGGGGGCCCCACGTAGGTCTGGCTGAAGTCGATGATGTCGGCCCAGTCCCGGCGCTTGACCATGGCTGCGGCGATCAGATCCAGCTGGCCGCCCACCAGGCCTGGGATGTGCTCCTCCGGGGTGGCGGGCACCAGTTGAATGGCGTTCTCGTCCCCCAGCCAACGGCGAGCCAGCTCCCGGGCGATGTCCACGTCGAAGCCGGTCGGGTCTCCGTTCTCCCCTGCGGAGGCGAAGGGGGCCTGGTCCATGGCCACGCCCACGATGAGCTGCTTCCGGTTTAGGATCTCCTGGATGCGAGGCGTGGCCGGCCGCACGATCTCCGTGGGCAGGGTCGCGAAGGTGTAGGGCCACTCACCGGGGTCGATCTCCACGTCGAAGGGCTCATCCCCAGGGAACCACTTGCGGTAGATCTGATCGTAGGTGCCGTCCTTCTTCATCTCCTGGAGGGTGAAGTTCACCATCTCCCGGAAGTAGGAGTCCCCCTCGGGCACGCCGATGCCGTAGGGCTCCTGGGTGAAGCGCCCGCCCACCACGGCCAGCCCCGGGTTGTCCTGGGCGAACTGGTTCAGGGCCACGCTGTCGCTGGTCAGGGCATCCACCTCACCCACCAGCAGGGCCTGGACCGCGGGGGGATATTCCTGGAAGGGCACTACTTCCAGGCTGACCCCCAGCTGCTCCGCGGCGCTGCGGATCTGGTCGATGGAGGTGGAGCCCTGGATGGCCGCCACCTTGCGGCCGTTCAGCCCCTGGAGGCCGGTGATGCCCGAGTCGGCTCGGACCAGCAGGCTCTGGCCGTCCAGGAAGTAGGTCTGGCTGAAGTCGATGAGCTCATCCCGTTCCCGCTTGTGGGTCATGGAGGCGGCCACCAGGTCCACTTCCCCGGCCACCAGCTTGGGGATGCGGTCCGCGGAGGTGACCTTGATCAGCTCCAGCGCGTTCTCGTCCCCCAGCCAGCGCTTGGCCAGCTCCCGGGCGATATCCACGTCGAAGCCCACCACCTGGCCGCTCTCGTCCAGGTAGCCGAAGGGCTTGAAGTCATACTTGACGCCCACCCGCAGCACGCCTCGCTGCAGCACCTTGGAGGCAGTGGAGGGTGTCCGGGTGACCTGGTTGGGCTGACCGCTCTCGGCACCCTCGCCGGCGGCTGGCTGGCCCGGCAATGTCGTCACCCCTTCCTGGGCGGCTGGCTGGTCACCGGTTCCTGGGGTGGTGCTGAAATAGCCGGAGCCGAAGAGCACGGCTCCCACGGCCAAAATGGCCACAACGATCACGCCTAAGATCAGATACAGAGCTTTCGAGCCGGTCATCAGGGATGTCCTCAGATAGTGCGTTTATGGACGGGCGCCCGTTGGCCGGGCGGACCGTTGTTGCGAGCGTTTTTCTGGGAATTACTTTGGGGATCTGCGTGCGCCGATCGGTGGATGAACGGGGTGGTTCTCATTAAGCCTGGTGCAGCGCCATCAGGCCGTGTCACAGACCCAAACCCCATCATACCCTAGAAATCTGTGTCGGACCATGGTTTTGTATTAAAAACAGATTAAAATTTGCTGCCTTGGGTTCTCTTCGGTGTGTGGTCTCTGGTGAAAGAAGCCGCATTGTGGCACTATGGGGTGGAGAAGGCAGGATCGGTGCGTCCTTTGCTGGGTGGAAGAAGGCGGGATGGCCAAGAGACGATCCTGCCGCGGACACTGTCAAATGCTGCAAAACTGTTCACTATAAATATAGCCTTGAATACGACTTTGCGCAATCTACCTGACTTCCAACATTGGGCGCAAAAACAAACAAGATTTATTGGATGTTTCCAGAGCACGTCCACCGGTCGACGGCTGAAACTTTAAGGCTCTCGGCGTGTAGTTAGCTCTTTTCAAGGAGAAGCTTCTGTTGAAAACGGTGGTAAAGGGTCCATAAGTTGCCTCCAGTGGTTTCTTCGTTCGTCTCGGGACTGGGCGGAAAAAGGACCGGATTGTAAGCAATTG
>WGCB01000055.1 GCA_015494005.1 Caldilineaceae bacterium | reverse complement strand
GTAGTAGACATCCTTGGCCCGCTCGATCTCCTCCGGGGTGACGAAGAGGCCGTCGCTGCGACCGCCCTTCAAGGGCTTGGCGAGCTTCTTGGGCAGCTTGTCGTCCTCCCGGGTCAGCCCCTCCCGGGCGTTGAAGGCCCGGAGCATGTTCAGCCGCCGCTGGCCCACGGTCAGGAGCTCTTCCAGGGTCACGTCCTCCCAGCCGGTGATCACCCGCACTGCGTCCACCAGCTGATCCGGGCCGTAGAGCTGCCAGGCCGGGCCGAAGACGAACTGGCAGACGTTCACCGTGTCCAGGGCGCTGTAGAGGTACTCGGTGGTCAGGGCGAAGCGCACCTTCTCCTCGGTCAGACTGTACTTCTCCTGGGGCTCGGTCAGGCCCAAGGGGGCCAGGCGGTCCTTGTAGTACTTGAAGCCGCCCTCGTAGACCGGGTCGTGCTCCGAGGACTGGTGGTCGGCGCCGAAGGGGTTCACCGCGTAGATGAGGCCCAGGCTGCGCTTGACCTGGGGCATGTGAGCCGGGAGCTCCTGCTTCTTCACCGCCACCACCAGATCCTCCGTGCCCCGGCCGATGCGGGCCGCGGCCCTGGCCGAGCCCTCGGCCAGGAGGTCGCCGAAGCCCTCTCGCTTGCCGATCATCTCGGTGAGCTTGACCAGGCTCTCCGCGTTGCCCCAGCTCAGGTCCAGACCGCCGGTGTCCTCGGTGGTGATGAGCCCCTCGGAGAAGCAGTTGAAGGCCCAGGCCAGGGTGGCGCCGCAGGAGATGGTGTCCATGCCGTACTGGTTGCAGAGCTGGTTGGGCGCGGCGATGGCCTCCAGGTCCGAGACGCCGCAGTAGCTGCCGAAGGTGGCCAGGGTCTCGTACTCCGGCCCGCCGTAGTGGTGATCCACCGGATAGCGGCCGTCCTCGATCTCCACCACCCGCTTGCAGCGCACGGTGCAGGCGTAGCAGGTGTCCCGGCCCAGGCGATCCTGCTTGCCCTCGTCCGCGCCCCGGAGGATAGTGTCGTACATGACCTCGCCGCTGATGGCCTCGGCCTGCTCGAAGTAGCCGCTGTCCCAGTTGTAGGTGGGCAGGCCACCGGACTTGTTCTGGGGCAGGACCACCTCGGCGGTGCCGTACTTGCCCAGGCCAGCCACATCCGACTCGGGGAAGTGGCGGGCGCCCCAGCGGGCCAGGTTGTTGAGCCCCTGGCGGTCGGCCACGGAGGGGCGGTTCTTGCCCCGGACGGCCACGGCCTTCAGGTTCTTGGAGCCCATGACCGCGCCCATGCCCGTGCGTCCGTTGGCCCGGTTGCTCATGTTGATGAGCGCGGCGAAGCGCACCCCTTTCTCTCCGGCCGGGCCGCACTGGAGCACCTCGATCTTCTCGTCCCCCAGCTCCTGTTTGATGGCTTCCTCCACCTCGCCGGTGATGCGCCCCCACAGGTGGGAGGCGTCCCGGAGCTCGGCCTGGCCGTCGTGGACCCAGAGGTAGACGGGCTTGGGCGAGGCGCCCCGGATGACGATGGCGTCGAAGCCGGCGAACTTCAGCTCCGCGGGCCAGAAGCCGCCACACTGGGAGTCACCGATGGCGCCGCTCTGGGGGGATTTGGCCACCGCGGTCATACGGCTCTGGCCGGAGATGGCCGCACCGGTGAGCACGCCCAGGGCCAGGACCAGGGTGTTCTCCGGGCCCAGGGGATCGGCGTGGGCGGGGGTGTGCTTGAGCACGTAGTGCATGCCCAGGGCGCTGCCGCCCATGTAGAAGCGGTAGAACTCTGGGGGCGGCTCCTCGATTTCCAGGACGCCGTGGGTCAGATCGACGTGCAGGATCTTGTCGTGGTATCCGTGAGGCATGGTGAGCTCCTTTCCTGAGGCGCAGGAAACGTGGTTGGGTCGATTGGCGACGGGAGAGTTGTGGATTGGTCCATGGCCTCACCCAGGATGATGCGCTTCGCGAGCCAGAGGTGGGGTGAGGCACTTCCGTTCACTGCCCCCCGGCGGCCGGGCGAAAGATTTCCACCTGGTCGCCGGGGCGGAGGGGGGTGTCCTCATTTTCCACGATTGTGTCGTTGATGGCAACCTGGAGGTGCCCTTTGAGATCCAGCCGGGCCAGGAGATCCGCCACCGTGGCGCCGTCGGGCATCTGCAGGGTGGCCCGGCCCTTGGCCTCCCGGGGGAGTTTGTCCCGGAGCATGCCGAGCAGTCGAACGTGGACGGTAATCATGGGCCCATTTTCTCCCATCTTGGGTCACAATGCAAGAGCAAGGCGAGGGCGGGCGTGCATCCTCGACGACGACCGGAAGCGAACGAGCCACGATCGAGGCGCGACCGTGGCTCGTCCTGTGCCGGTTCGACCGGGGCTGCTAGACCGACGATCCGCCGCCGCCTGTTTCGATGCGCTTCCAGATGATCACCACAAACCAGGTGATCACCGCGGCGATGATCATCTCCGCGATGGCCTGGGGGATGATGGGCGGGATGGCTTCCATGGGCAGGTAGCCTCGGATCACCGCCATGCCCAGCACCAGGACGGTGTTGGTCAGGGTGCCCACCACGCCGGCCACGATCAAGGCCAGGGACTCGTTGCTGTTCTTCAGCGCGGCGTAGCTGTAGTAGGCCGTCACGCCGATGAAGAGCCGGGGCAGCACCGAGACCAGCGGATCCTTGAAGAGGGGGATGGTGGCCTGCAGGAAGCTGTATGCTCCGAAGATGCCGCCCACCAACAGCCCGACGATGGGGCCCTCCAGCACGCCGCCGATGATGGCCGGCACGTGCATGATGGTGGCGTTCCCGGACAGGTTGGGCACAGGGATGAAGCCTAACCGGGTCCAGCCCAGCAGGATGGCGATGGCCGCCAGGACGCCGGTGACGGCAATGCGGCGGGGGGACAGGGTGGATTGGGATGCTGCGGATTGCATGGTTCCTCCTCCTTTCGGTGATGAACGCTGGAAAAATGGTCGGAAAACGATGGATGATGACGAGGGTGGTAGACGGAAGACGGTAGACAGAAGACGGTGGCTGTCGGGCGGTGTCTCAGGGACCGATGGCCGACGGCAGATCGCCTACTCCTTTCCCTTTCTCGCCAGGTCCCGGGCCGCAGGGCGCCCAGCCAGCTTCTCCGCGGCCCACACGCCGTTGAGCACCGCCTGGGCCAGGACGTCCGCAGCCACGGCCCCCACCAGGCCTGGATCCGCTCGCTTGTCCCCCAGGGAGAGGGCGAAGACGGTGTCCCCGTCGTAGGAGGTGTGGACGGGGCGGATGACCCGAGCCAGGCCGTCGTGGGCCATGGTGGCCACTCGGGTGCAGCCGGCCTTGGTGAGGGCGGCGTTGGTGGCCACCACGGCCAGGGTGGTGTTGCGGTTGGCCAGCTCCTGGATGGTCTGGCCCAGGGTGCTCTCGGCCAGGGCCATGGAGTCCGCGAAGCCGCCGATGACCGGCCGTCGGGCCCCGGCGATGATGCGGCCGCTCTCTGGGTCCACCACATCCCCCACCGCGTTGACCGCCACCAGCGCGGCCACGACGATGCCCTTGCCGATGCGCTTGCTGGCGCTGCCCAGCCCCGCTTTGGTGGCCTGGCCGAAGCCCAGCATCTTGCCCACAGTGGCGCCGGTCCCCGCGCCCACGTTGCCCTGGGCCACCGGTCCATCCGAGGCGTCCCGGCAGGCCGCGTAGCCAGCCGTGGCGTTGGGGCGCACGTCCGCCCGGCCGATGGCCAGGTCGAAGAGGATGGCGGCCGGCACGATGGGCACCCTGGCCACGCCCGTGTCGAAGCCGATGCCCTGCTCCTCCAGCCAGGCCATGACCCCGTCCGCGGCGGCCAGGCCGAAGGCGCTGCCTCCGCTGAGGAGCACCCCGTGGACCCGCTCCACCGTGCAGGTGGGGTCCAGCAGGGCGATCTCCCGGGTGCCCGGGGCTGCACCCCGCACGTCCACGCCGGCCACCGCCCCCTCCGGGCAGAGGATCACCGTGCAGCCCGTGGCCGCGTCACGGTCCGTCCAGTGGCCGACCTTCAGGCCGGGGATGTCGGTGAGGGTGTGGTTGAGTTTGGGCATTTTTTGTCGGGATACGGGATACAGACCAAGAGGCACGGAGACTAGGAGACCAGGAGAACCGTGTCGGGATGGCAAGATGACAAGATGGCAAGATGACCGGTTGCGGTGTGATGGCCCTGAACCCAGTCCACCAATCACCTAATCATCCAATCACCTGATGATACTGCTGGGCTAACTTACGGTTAGGCAAGGTTTGGTTGCAAAGCGGCAAAAGGGCTGATTCGAGTAGGGATGCGACGGTGGGGAGGATGCTCGTGGCGTTCCTCCTGCTGAAGCCAGCGGGCGAGGTGGATTAGGTTGCGGGCGGCGGCAATGGCCAGGTGTTGCAGATGGGTTTTGGCCCGTCCGATATACCGGGTGTGGCGAAGGCCCTGCCCCCGCACGGCGGCCGAGATAGCGCCTTCCACTCCAGCACGCTGCTTGTAGCGCTGCTTGAATGCGTCGGTTTTCTGGTAGGCACGGGCCTCCTGGAGGGCCCGGTGATAGGGTTGGGGTTGCAAGGTGAGGCCGCGAGGGGCATTGGGCGAACGGGTGCACCGGTTGCGCAGCGGACAGGCCAAACAATCCTGTTTGGCGAACCGCACCGTGATGGACTCGTGACCGGCCTTGTCCACGCCGAGAGACCAGGTGCGACTGGTGCGCCCCTGAGGGCAGGTCACTTGCTGCGCCTCCCAGTCGATGGTGAACAGGGAGACGCCCAGGCCGGTCTCCTCTCGGCTCTGCCAACTGGTGTCGGGAGGCAGAGGGGCCACCAGCTGGATTTGGTGCTTCTCCTGACTGTCCACGAGCTCCTTGACACCCGCATAGCCCCCATCCGCGAAATGTTCGTCCGGCAGAAGTGCCTTGTCCGCCAGGGCTTGGTGGATCACCGAGAGCATACCTTTGTCGGAGACAGAGGC
>WGCB01000054.1 GCA_015494005.1 Caldilineaceae bacterium | reverse complement strand
GCCCCTGCCTGCCTCCCCCACCGCCCGGACCAGCTCCGTGGCCCAGGCGCTCTCCTCGGGATCCCGGGCAAAGCCTCCCCGGGGATCCACGGCGAAGGGGCGCAGCCAGGGCGTCCCCTGGCCCAGGAAGCGATCCGCCACCTGGGCACTGGTGGCCGGATCCAGGGGGCCGACCACCCCTCGCACCCGGGGATCCGCCAGGATCTTGGCCACAGTCCGGGCGGGGGCCAGGGAGGTGTCCTCGGCCAGGGGGATGATCCCCACCGGGCTCGCCGGCCCGTCCTGGATGGCGCTGCGCATGGCTGCCAGGGCGCCGTAGCCTGTGCGCCGATGGAGCCCCTCAAAAGGAGCGGCCAGGCCGATCTTGGCCACGGGCCGGGTGGAGGCGCAGGCCGCCAGGAGGAGGGCGAGGAGAGCCAGGAAGGCAAGGAGAATGGACGGCAGGGCGGGAAAGCGGCGGGATCGAGGGGTCCGGTGGCTGGGCCAGTGGGGGGCTTGCCGCCCATGGGCGTTCCCCGACCTCCAGCCTCCAGTCTCTGGGCTCTGTTTCCCGTTCACCGTTCGCACCCGCCGGTTACGGATTGTAGCCGTAGATCTGCAGGTTTCGCTCGTGCTCCGCCAAGGTCTGGGCGAAGACATGGCGGCCATCCTCGCCGGTGGCCACGAAGAAGCAGTAGCTGGTCTGGGCCGGGTTGCGGGTGGCCTCGATGGCGCTCAGGCCTGGGCTGGCGATGGGGCCCGGGGGCAGGCCCGGGTTCAGGTAGGTGTTGTAGGGGCTGAGGACCTGGGCGTACTCTTCCACGCTCTGGGGTTTCCACCACCAGTTGCCCACCGTGCCCCGGGCGTACTGGACCGTGGGATCCGCCTGGAGGTAGTTGCCGCCCACCTCCGCGGCGCAGGTGCCGTTGAGCCGGTTCACGTAGACGCTGGCGATGAGGGGGCGCTCGTCTGCCTGGACCGCCTCCCGCTCCACGATGCTGGCCAGGGTGATGAGATCGTGGCCGCTCAGGCCGCTGGAGCCGCCCACCAGCTTCTCGGCGCCCACCTTGTCGTCGAAGTTGTCCAGGAAGGCCCGCAGGACGATCTCGGGCGTGGTGGCGTTGACCGGGAAGCGGTAGGTGTCCGGGAAGAGGTAGCCCTCCAGGCTGGCCCCCTCGGGCAGATCCCGCAGGAAGTCGTAGTCGTCGAAGAGATCCAGGGAGCGGGGCTGGCGCACCGCGGTGAGGAAGCGCTCGCTGTCCAGGACGTAGGCCTCGGCCAGCCGCTCCGCCACCTCCTCGGCCCGCAGCCCTTCGGGGATGGTGACCAGCACCTCCTCGAAGCGGGCCTCCTGGAGGGCCTCGGCGATCTCGGGCATGGTCATGGTCTCGGACAGCATGAAATTCCCGGCCTCGATGCGCCGGTCCAGCCCGGTGACCCGCAGGTAGAGGTTGAAGAGGGACGCGTCCCGGATGAAGCCCTCCTGCTCCAGGCGGAAGGCCACGAAGCGGGCCGGCTCGCCGGGGTTGATGGTGAAGGGGCGAGGGCGGGGATTGTCGCCCGCGGGGATCTCCAGCTCGTCCTCCCGCATGCGCAGGCTCAGGGCCAGGATCTTGCGCTCGATGTTCTCCGGGGTCAGGGCCTTCTCCTCCGCGTTGGGGTCGATGAGGCCCCGGGTCTCCTGGGGCGCGGCCATGAACTGCTCGGTCAGGTGGGCGTCCGCCACCATCCAGACGCCCCCCAGCACCGCCAGGACCAGGAGCAGGAAGCCCAGGCGGATCAGGTTCAAGACCAGGTTGGCCGGGTCGGTCAGCTCCTGGAGCAGCCGCTGGGGCCAGGGCTGCCCCTGCTGGGCGCTCTGGTGGCGTTCGAGGAAGGGGAAAAATTGGCTTTGCCTGCTCATGGGCGCGTTTCCTGGTCGGCTTTCTGGTCTGCCTTCTGGCCAGACGCCTGGCGGGTCGCCTGGCCCGTCTCCTGGCGGCCGGGCTCGGGCTGGGGAGGCGGCCCCTCCACCAGGACGGAGCCGTAGTCCAGGGATTCCCCCCGGCGCTGGGCGTCCAGGTAGCTCTGCAAGATCAGGGCGGCAGCCACCGCGTCCTCCCCGGCCTGGGTCTCCCCTTCGGCCAGGAGCTCCTGGGCCGCGAAGCTGGTGAGCCGCTCGTCCCAGAAGTGGATGGGCACCGGCCTGCCCAGGATGGCCTGCAACGCCCGGGCCAGGCGACCGGCCCAGCGGCGCACGGTGCGGGCCTGGGGGCCCTCGCTGCCGTCCATGTTCAGGGGCAGGCCGCAGACGATGGCCTCCGCGCCCTCCTCCTGGACGAGCTGGGCGATGCGCTGGAAGTCCTCCTGGCGGCGGCCTCGGCGGAGGACCGTCAACGGGCGCACGGTGATGCCCAGGGGATCGCAGGTGGCCACGCCGATGCGGGCCTGGCCCACGTCCAGGGCCAGGAGCTTGCCAGGGGGCCAGGGGTGCTCTCGGGGCCCGGTCATGGCTGGCCCACGTTGGCGTACTCCACCCGCACCTGGATGCGGGTGGGGATGGAGGGCAGGCTCTTCTTCCAGGACGGATCCAGGTAGAACTGGGGCTCGTCCGCCAGGAGCCACCGCTCCCGGAGCACCTGGGCGGCCTCCTCCTGGCTCAGCCCGGCGATGGCCGATCGCATCTCTCGCACGTCGATGGGGATCACGTAGTTGCCCCGGGCCGTCACTCGGAACTTCACGGCCTGGCCGTTCGTCTCCACGGCCGGGTCCACCAGGTAGACGATGGAGTCCGCCACCAGCTTGGCCCGCTCGGGCACGCTGTCCTCCAGGGCCTGGAACGCGAGCTCCTGGGTGGCTTCCTGGTCCACGGCCACGCCCTGGGCCAGGACCCGCAGGGTCAGGCTCAGCTGCTCCGCGGGCTCGTCGTTGAAATGGTCGAAGAACTGGGCCACGATGAAGGTGCGTACAGAGGCCGGGGGCAGCCACTCGCCCGGGTGCAGATCGGCCTGGAGCTTCTCCGGCGCCTGGGCCTGGGCCTGGGCGAAGAGCTGCTCCAGGAGCGCGTCTTTGTCCTCCTGCTTCACCACGGGCACCAGATCCGAGCGGCCACCGCTGGTGGGCCCGGGGTTGGTGACCTGAACCTGGAAGTTGAGTCCGCCGCCCACGGTGGTGATGGTGTTGCCCCGCACGTTCCCCTGGATGCCCGGCTCCAGGGCCTCGATGGGCACGGTGACCCGGGTGCCGGGCGGGCCAGGCAGCTCCGCCGGCTCCGTGGTGCGGAACTCCACCCGCTCGCCGGTGCTGGTGCTCAGGATGGTCCCCGCGGGGATGCGCACGGTCTGGCGGCCCAGGTTGGTGAAGACCACCTGGCCCGTGGCCTTCTCCGAGGGGCGCTGCTCTCGGCCGGAGGTGGGGATGGAGCCGGTGAGCTCCAGGTAGGTTTCCACCAGGCGGGCCGGCACTAGCCCCTCCACGGGGTCCGGGACCACGAGGCCGGGCTGGCCGGTGAGCTCTACGGTGACGAAGGCCTCCCGCTGGCCGGGGACCACGGTCACCGTGGCCGCGGGCAGGACGAAGAGGGTGAACCCGGCCAGGAGGGCCAGGATGAGCAGGCCAAAGATGCTGTACCCGACCACCCGCAGCCAGAGGGGTGTGGGCCGGCGGTAGCGCTGCTCCGCCTGGATGCGCTTCTGCCGGGCTTTGTGCAGGCTGGGCCGGGCCGCCTGGCGGATCACCTCCGGCGTGGCGCCGGGACCGCCCCCGGTGGCCCGCCAAGGGGGAGGCTCGGGCAGGTCCTGCTCCGGGTGCCGGGGATCCACCACGGGCAAGGGCGGCTCCATGCGCCATCCTGAGCGCCGGGCCGCGGCCTCCACCGAGGAGAAGACCGGGATCCCCAGCTGCTGGGCTGCCTTGCGGGTCTCCAGGTGGCGGGTGATCAGGGCCAGCTCCTGGTGCTGGACCAGGGCCTGGCGCTGGAGGAGACGCAGCCGGGCCAGGTTG
Organism: Caldilineaceae bacterium; assembly: GCA_015494005.1. Taxonomy (GTDB): domain Bacteria; phylum Chloroflexota; class Anaerolineae; order Caldilineales; family Caldilineaceae; genus S144-5. The sequence continues at coordinate 986 of WGCB01000054.1, read as the reverse complement.
TCCAGCTCCGTCCAGCCTTCCGGCAGCTCCAGCAGAATGCGCCGAGCGTCGGAGCGAGCCAGACGTCGGCGCAGGGCTTCCACGGAGCTTTCCGGGTCCACGGGGATCAGTTCGATAGGGCTTTGGGTTGCGATCAAGGTTGATTGGGTGGTTGATTACCTGGGCGATCGGGCGCAGCCACACAGTGCCGCATTCCCCGCCCTCCAATTCCGCACTCTACATTCCCCACTCTGCACTCCACATTCCCCACTTGTTCATTCACCACTCTTCAGGTGTTCCTCTACCCAGGGGACCACCGCGGCCAGGGCCTCTGGGAGCTTCTCCGGGTCCTGGCCGCCAGCCTGGGCCATGTTGGGGCGTCCGCCCCCGCGACCGCCCACGATCTGGGCGATCTCCCGCACCAGGTTCCCCGCGTGGATGCCCCGCCTCACCACGTCCGGCGTGGCCGCGGCCACCAGCATGGGCTTGCCCTTGACCACCGCGCCCAGGACCACCACGCTGCTGCCCAGCTTGTCCCGGAACCAGTCGGTCATGCGGCGCAGGGTCTCCACGTCCTCCACGTCCACCTGCGCGGCCAGCACGGCCACGTCCTGGACGGTGACGGCCTGGTTGACCAGGTTCTCCGCCTCCAGCCGGGCCAGCTTCTCCCGCAGCTGGGCCACCTCTCGCTGGAGCCGACGCTGCTGCTCCTGGAGCTGGGCCACGGCCTTGTCCACCTCCTCGGGCTTGACCCGCAGGGCCTCCGCGGCCCGGTCCAGGGTGTCCAGGCGCTGCTCCACCAGCTCCTCGGCCACCCGGCCGCTGACCGCCTCGATGCGGCGCACGCCGGCGGCCACGCTGCCCTCGTTCACCAGGCGGATGCTGCCGATCTCCGCGGTGCTCTCCACGTGGGTGCCGCCGCAGAGCTCCATGCTCTCCACTCGCTCCTGGTCGCCGATGGTGACCACCCGCACCTTGTCCCCGTACTTCTCGGTGAAGAAGGCCAG
>WGCB01000053.1 GCA_015494005.1 Caldilineaceae bacterium | reverse complement strand
GGGTGAGGTGACCAATCTCCATCCCCCTTCCCCCGAAACAAGGAGGTCCAAAACCATGTTGAATCAACCTGTGAAACCCGTGGGCATCGTGGGCTACGGGGCCTACATCCCCCGCTATCGCCTGCCCGGCGCGGAGATCAGCCGCATCTGGAGCCACGGCGCGGAGCGCAGCCCGGTGAAGGAGAAGGCGGTCCCTGGCCTGGACGAGGACACGGCCACCATGAGCGTGGAGGCGGCCCGCAACGCCCTGGCCCGGGCCCAGATCGACCCCCGGGAGATCCGGGCGGTCTGGATCGGCAGCGAGAGCCATCCCTACGCGGTGAAGCCCACGGGCACCATCGTGGCCGAGGCCATCGGCGCCACCCCGGCCACCCAGGCCGCGGACTGGCAGTTCGCCTGCAAGGCCGGGACCGAGGCCATGCAGGCCGGCATCGGCTTCGTGGGCAGCGGCATGGCCCGCTACGTCCTGGCCATCGGCATGGACACGGCCCAGGGCCGCCCAGGGGATGCCCTGGAGTACACGGCCGGGGCCGGGGGCGCGGCCTTCATCCTGGGGCCAGCGGACGAGGCGGTGGTGGTCATCCAGCGCAGCCTGAGCTACGTCTCGGACACCACGGACTTCTGGCGGCGGCCGGGCAGCCACTACCCCCGGCACGCGGAGCGCTTCAGCGGAGATCCCGGCTACTTCGGCCATGTGATCCCCGCCGCGGAGCAGATGATGGAGCTCATGGGCGCCCAGCCTGGGGACTACGACCACGTGGTGGTGCATCAGCCCAACGTGAAGTTCCCGGTGCGGGCCATGCGGGCCCTGGGCTTCCGGCCGGAGCAGTGGCAGGCGGGCCTGCTGGTGCCGGAGATCGGCAACACCTACGCGGGGTCCGCCATCGTGGGGCTGACGGCCATCCTGGACGTGGCCCAGCCGGGCCAGCGCATCCTGCTGGTGAGCTACGGCAGCGGAGCCGGCTCGGACGCCTTCGATCTGCGGGTGACGGAGCGGCTGCTGGACGTGCAGCGCCGGGCTCCCCAGACCTGGGACTACATCCGCCGCCGGGTGGTCATCGACTACGCCACCTACGCGCGCCTGCGGGGCAAGCTGGCCACCACCTAGCCGGAGGGCGGGCCAATCCCTGGAATCTCAATACCAAGGGGGGACGCGGCAGCTGTCGCGTCCCCCTTGTCCGTGCTGGGGTATCCCACAATATCCCACAACTATCCCACAGTTATCCCACACTTTCCCACAGACGCCAGGGATGGGAAATTGAGCCACAGATGAACACGGATAGGATTGGTACACGGATAGCACGGATGACACGGATTCAATGTCTCAGTATCCGTGAAATCTGTGCCATCCGTGTACAAGAACTTGAGCCACAGATGAACACAGATGAACACCGATAGGGTTGGGACACGGATAGCGCGGATGACACGGATTCAAGGTCATCATCCGTGCCATCTGTGCCATCTGTGCCATCCGTGTACAGAAACTGGAACCACAGATGAACACGGATAAACACGGATGGGGCTTGTAGTCTGTGCCGTTATCGGTGTCCATCGGTGTGCATCTGTGGTTTGTTCTATCCGTGCAATCTGTGCAATCCGTGTACAAAACTCGAGCCACAGCATCTGTGTCCATCGGTGTGCATCTGTGGTTCCGTCTTACGCATCGCGCATCATCTCTCTCAGTTTCGCCACCACCGGCCCCAGCAGCTCCGCATCCGGCTCCACGCCCAGGGCCTGGCAGGAGAGAGTGTACCCATCAACCAAGTTCTGCATCCATTCGGCGAAAACTTGGGGCAAACGTTGAAAGCTAGGTGCGAGAAGCTCGATCCCTTCGGCAAACGTTTTTTGAGCTTCAGAGAAACGTTCCATCGCTTGCAGGATGGAGCCTTGGGTTTCGAGGGCATTCGCCAGGTCGGGGGTGAAAGCATTGGGCTGGGCCTGGGCCCGGTAGAGGTCCAGGGCCTCCTGGGTGGCCTGGAGGGCCTCCTCGCGCCGGCCCAGGGCCGAGAGCATAGCCCCCAGGTTGTTGAGGCTGCCGGCCAGGTGGGGGTTGAAGGCGTGGGGCTGGGCCTGGGCCAGCTGGCGGCGAATCTCCACGGCC
>WGCB01000052.1 GCA_015494005.1 Caldilineaceae bacterium | reverse complement strand
GTGATGGGCCCCAGGCAGAAGCCATGGCCGGAGAACCCGGCCGTGACCACCAGCCCCTGGACCGCATCGATCCGGTCCAGGACAGGCAGGCCGTCCGGGGTCATGTCCAGCAGGCCACCCCAGACCCGGGCAATGGGGGCCTGGAGGAAGGCCGGCAGGACGTGGCCGGTCCGCTGGATGACCGCGGCCACGGTCTGGGCCGGGGGCAGGATGTCCTCCAGGCGCAGCTCCCGGTCCGGGTGGGTCCAGGGGCCGGTGCTGGCAGTGAAGCGCAGACGGCCGCCCACCTCCTGGCGACCGGCCACGTCCGCGTTGGCCACACCCAGGACCTGCTTCAGCAGCGGGGGCACGGGCGCAGTCTGGACCACGCTCACGTGGACCAGGTGCAGGGGCAGGGGCACGTCCACCGTGGCGCAGAGCCGGTCCGAGTAGATGCCCGCGGCCAGCACCACTGCGTCCGCGGAGAGGGGGCCGGCCGTGGTCTCCACCCCCTGGACCCGTCCCCCGCTGGCCACAATTCGGGTGACGGCGGTCTGGAAAAGCATCTGGGCCCCGGCCCGTTCCGCGGCCCTGCCGTAGGCCTGGACCGTGGCGATGGGGTTGGCGTGGCCGTCCGTGGGGCAGAAGGACGCGGCCAGCACCGCCTCGCTCAGGGCCGGGGCCACCTCCCGCACGGCCCGATTGTCGGGCAGGAAATCCAGCTCCAGCCCCAGGGCCTGCTGCTGGGCCACCATTTGCCGGATCTGGGCCACCTCCTCCGGAGTGCGGGCCAGGCGCAGGTTGCCCTCCTGGCGGTACTCGATGTCCGCGTCCAGCTCCTCCGCCAGCTTCTCCCAGCGACGCACCGCGGCCTGGGCCAGGGGCAGCTCCGCGGGGTCCCGGCCGGACTGGCGCACCCCGGCCAGGGTCCATCCCGAGGCCATGCTGGCCAGGGTCCCTTTTTCCACCAGGGCCACCCGGGCCCCGGCCTTGGCCAGCTCGTAGGCCGCGGCCGCGCCGCTGATCCCCCCGCCGATGACCACCACGTCGTGGATTGCTGGTTTCATGGTCCGTCTCCTTTTTCCGGGATGTGGGGTTCCGGGATGTGGGGGCGACAAATTTTTCGCCCCCACGTTCGCCCCTACGTTTGCCCCTACGTTTGCCCCGACATTCGCCCCTGGGGGGCTGCGGCCAGGTCCGCGAGGTGGAGGCCGAACCGCTGGGGCGCCCGGGTCTCCCCCAGGTCCCGGCCCTGGACGCGACCGGCTCGCAGGTATTCCTTGCCCAGCCGCTCCTGGGCCCAGCGGATCACCCGGTCCATGGTGGGGGTGGGAACCTGGGCCAGCTCGGCCAGGCCCCGAGTCACCACCAGCCCGGTGGGCACGTCCTCCGCCAGGTAGCGGGCCTGGAACCAGGGCGCGTAGGCGTTTTCCTCGGCCAGCTCCACGGGCGCGGACAGGCCCGCGTAGGCCCGGTTGGTGCGGAAGCTGGAGCGGAGGGTGCCGGGATCCAGGATGGCCGGACCGTAGCTCTGGACCAGCCAGTCGTGCAGGGGCAGAACGCCGTCCAGGTTCAGCCCGGGGACCCGAGTCCGAAGCCCGGCCCGGACCGCCTGCACCTCGTCGCTCAGGGCCTGGAGCACCCCGGCCGTCTCCTGGTCCACGCCCTCGTAGAGGAGGGGGACCTGGTCCTCGCCGAAGGGCTGGCCGTCCCAGCGGTGGAAGAGGCCGTACATGATGCCCGGGTGGATGATCTGCCCGGCGTTGGCCAGGGTCAGGGCCAGGAAGTTGGGCAGGGCGTGGCAGGGGACGCCCAGGAGCTCGCTCATCCGGGCTGCCACCTGAGGCCCTGCATGGGCGGGCGTCGCGGCCAGCCCGACCCACAACTTGCTCCCCAGCACCGCCACCGAGCGGCCCCACTCCAGGATCCGGCAGGCCCAGGGCAGGGTCTGCAGGCCGAAGATCACGCCCTGGTGGTGGGGCAGGAGGGAGCGGACCAGCCAGTCGAAGCCACCCCGGGCGGGCAGAGCCCCCACCCAGGCCGTCACCGGCAGGTGAGGCGCCAGGGCGCGCAGGACCGGCTCGTGGGCGAAGGCAGGCAGGGCCAGGAGCAGCAGCTCCGCTCCCGCGACCGCCTCCGCCGGCTCCCTGGTGACGCGAGGCGGCCGTCCTCGGCTGCGGCGTCCATCTGGGAAGCGAATCTCCACTCCC
>WGCB01000051.1 GCA_015494005.1 Caldilineaceae bacterium | reverse complement strand
GATCCACCTGGCGCCGGTTGCTCCCGTCCACGGAGATGGGGCCGGCCATGGCCACGGGCTCCGTCTCCCCAGGCCACAGCACCTGGACGAAATAGTCGCCTGGCCCCAGCCCCTTCAGGCGGAAGGCTCCGCTGGCTCCCAGGGGCCCTTCCACCAGCACCGCCCCCTCCTGGACCAGGCGCAGGATCAGCCCCTCGCCGTTGCGCACCGTCCCCTCGATGATGCTGTCCCGGGGCGGGGTCAGGGCCAGGACCACGTCGGTGGTCTTGCCGGCCTCCACGGTGACAGGCTGGTTCGTTCCGCCCGCGTGGAGGGTGTAGCTCCCAGCCGGCACGTCCTGGAAGGCGAAGCGCCCCTGCTCGTCCGCGGTGACCACGGCCACCACGCCCTCCCCCTGGAGCAGCTCCACCCGCACGCCTGCCCGGCCGTCCTTGATCTGCCCCTGGATGACGCCGGTTTCCTGGCCCGGCGCCACGGTCTCCTGAAATTCCACCAGGAAAGAGTGGTGGAAGAGGGTGTTCCCACTCTGGGAGCCGTCTGGGTTGGGCTCATCCGGGTGGGCGGTGTGCAGGTTGCTCACCCGGTCGCTGGGCAGGCCCAACATCTCCACACTGCAGACCTGCCACTTCCACATGGGGAAGTTGGCGCCCGGCTCGCCCAAGGGCTTGTCGATGACCACCACCTGCTCGCCCCCGTCCCAGGTGATCCGGGCCTGGCTCTGGAAGGCCCGCTGGCCGTCTGCGGTCAGGGCCTCGAGGAAGATGTGGTGCTTGCCGCCGTTCTCCTCCGGCGTCAGGTGATGGACCCGGCGCACCCGCCAGTAGCGGGTCCCTGGCGCCACCTGGGCCGGCTCCACGGTTACGCCGTAGGCCGCCGCGTCGTTCTCCACCGGGGGCAGGCCCGCCCGGCTCCCTCCTGCTGGATTCCCCGTTGGATTCCCCGCTCGGCTGCCGGTCGAAGTTTCTGCACCGTGAGACATGCGGGCCTCCTGGGGATTGGACACGGGCCTCGGCTCCTCCGAACTCTCTCCGGTCACCCAGCGCACGAACTTCTCCAGCCCGCTCATGACAACCTCCTCAGGGCCTCGGCCAGGTCGAAGAGATCCCCGGGCAGCTGCTGGAAGGAGATGTTGGCCTCCTGCAGGGCCTGGAGCGTCTCCGAGTCCGGGGAGCCGATGATGGTCACCTGCTGGGCCTGGAGGCAGGCCCCAGGGTGGAAGCCCACGGTGAGCTGGTGCCCCAGGATGAACTCCCGGGCAGTGAGCAGCCGGGCCTGGTTCAGCGCCGGGGTCTCGGGCACGATGAAGAGATAGTGCTGCAGGATGCGGTCCGGCGTGGGCATGGGCAGCTCCAGGAGCACGTCGGCCCGCTCCCGGCCATCCAGGGTGACCTGGGCCCGGACGCCCGGCGCGGTGACCACCCGCACCACGTACTCCCCGGCCGGCAGTCCGTCGAACTGGAAGCGGCCCTGGTCGTCGGTGCGGGCCTTCGCCTCCACCGGGCCCTCCAGGCGGATGAGTCGATCCGCCACGCCCAGCCCCCGGTGATCCTGGAGCTGGCCGGCGATGACGCTGTGGCGGCCCTGGAGCCGGTCGAAGGTGGGCCCGTTGACCGGACGCCGCCCATCGCTGACCACGGTCTGGGGCGGCAGCCCGCTCCCTTCCAGGGCCAGGGTGTAGGTGTCCGGCGGCAGGTTGGCGAAGCGGTAGACTCCCTCCTCGTCCGGCGTGGCGGCCCGGCGGATGCTGAAGCGCTGGCTGGTGAGGGTGACCCGAGCCGGTTCCCCTGGCGGCAGCACCCGGCCCTGGATCTCCCCCAGCATGGGGAACTCCAGGGAGAGGCTGTTCACGCCGTCCAGGACCAGATCCTCCGCGATGATCCCCACGCCCTCCAGGCTGATCTGGTAGACGCCCGGGGGCAGATCCGCGAACCGGAAGCGGCCCTCCGGGTCCAGCCGAGCCAGCCGGGGCTCCCCCGGGCCCATGAGGGTGACCGGCGTGTCCGCCACCCCGCCCAGGACCTGGCCCTGGATCTGGCTCTGGGTCAGCTGGATGCGCTTGGGCTGACGCTGGAAATTGACCCGGTAGCTGATGGGCCGGGAGCGGTCGGGCATGTCCGCGGTGACCAGGTTCTCCGCCACCTCGCTCTCCACCTCCGGGTCCACCACCTCCACCATGAAGACCCCAGGCGTGTGCAGGAACTCGTAGTAGCCCCTGG
>WGCB01000050.1 GCA_015494005.1 Caldilineaceae bacterium | reverse complement strand
GCCCAGGGCTTTTCCCTGCGGGGCGGGCGCTTCCTCCTCTTCCAGCTGCTGGGCCCCACCGGGCCGGAGTTGCGCCTGCGCTTCCGGGTGACCACCGCGCAGTATCCCCTGGCCGTCACCAAGCCCCTGTGCCTGGACGATCCCCTGCTGGACGGGGTGGTGCGCCTGTGCGAGACCACGGCCCGGGCCTGCCTCCAGGAGAGCTTCGTGGATTGCGTCTGGCGGGAGGCCACCCAGTGGCTGGGGGATGCCCTGCCCCAGGCCCTGACCCTGTCTGCCATGGGCGATGACCTGCGCCCCCTGCGCCTGGCCATCCAGATGGCGGCAGACGGCGCCTACCCCGACGGCCTGCTGCCCAGCGTCCTGCCCGGGGAGGTCCACGCCTACGCGGTGCTGGACTACAACTTCACCTGGGTGGAGCTCCTGAGCCTCCACCACCGGCTCAGCGGGGACCGGGACTTCCTGGCCCGGATGTGGCCCGTCCTGGCCCGGATGCTGGCCCGCTTTCGCCAGGACGTGGCCCAGGATGGCCTCCTGCGCAGCCAGCCGGGCCGTCGCCTCTTCCTGGACTGGGCGCCCCTGGCCCGGGAGGAGCCCAGCGCGGTCTACAACCTGCGCTATCTGCAGGCGTTGCAGTTGGCTGCTGGGGATTGGGCGGGGATGGGGTCCCAGTGGGAGGCCTCCACTGCCAGCCAGCGGGCCGAGTGGCGAGAGGAGGCCCGGGCCTTGGGACAGGCCATCCGCGGGGCCTTCTGGGAGGATGGGATCTGGTGGGATGACCGGGGCCGCACCACCTTCTCCCAGCTGGCCACGGCCCTGGCCCTGCTCACCGGCCTGGTCCGGGACGGGGAGGCGGATGCCCTCCTGGACGGGCTGGCGGCCCGCTCCCTGGACTTGCGGGACGAGCATCGGCCCGGGGAGATGGTCCTGGCCAGCCCCTTCATGCACCACTACGTGCTGGCGGCTCTCTTCCAGGCCCGGCGCTACCGGGAGATGGTGGCCATCATCCGGGCCCGGTGGGGGCGCTGGGTCCAGGGCGGTTACCCCACCACCTGGGAGAACTGGAACGTGGACTTCCCCGACGGCTCCCAGTGCCACGCCTTCTCCGCCCATCCCCGCTACCACCTGGCCCGCCTGGTCCAGGAAGTGGGCTGGCCCCTGCCCGAGTGAACGGAGGGCGCTCCCCTCAACCGGGGAAGATCTGGGGCAGCAGAGTGGGGGCGTAGCGTTCCACCAGGGCCGGGCTGATGCCATTGGCCTGGGCGATCTCTCCGTAGAGGCCGGCGCTGGGGCGGGGCGTGCGCTCTTGGGTCTCTGGATCCAGCTCGAAGAGGCCGAACCGCAGGCCCCAGCCCTCGGCCCACTCGAAGTTGTCCACCAGGGTCCAGTGGAAGTAGCCCTGGACGTCCACGCCGCTCTGGATGGCCCGGTGCAGCTGGTGGAGGTGGGCCAGGATCCAGCGGGGACGCTGGTCGTCGTCCCGGTCGGGCACGCCGTTCTCGGTGATGATCACCGGCTTGTGGAACTGGCGCACCTCCTGGCAGATCTGGTAGATGCCATCCGGCCGGAACTCCGCGAAAGGGCCGTCCCGGCCCGCGTCCGAGAGCTCGCCGCCCGGCGTGAACTGCTCCTGGCCGAAGAGGGTGAGGGGGTTGGGGACGAAGCGGGTGCGGTCCTTGGTGTAGTAGTTGATGCCCATGAAATCGAAGGTGTCGATGAGGGGGGCGTGGCAGGTGTTCAGGCCCAGGGGCGGGCGCAGCTTGCCGTCCGCGGTGGCCGCCACCCAGACGTGCTCGAAGAGCCAGCGCTTCAGCCCCGCCGCGTAGCGGTCCAGTCGATGGCCCGGGCGCAGGCCCTGGAAGAGGCGCACGTGCTTCGCATAGCCAACCTGGGCGTCCGACTGGAGGCGATGGATGGTGTGGTAGGCCGCCGCGTGGGCGAAGAGTAGGTGCCGGGTCACCTTCATGGCAGCCAGGAAATCAGACTTGCCCGGGGGCCAGATGCCGTTGAACCAGCCCTGGGCCACGTAGACCATGGGCTCGTTGATGGTCACCCACTCCTGGCAGAGGTCGCCCAGGGCCTGGACCGTCCGCTCCACGAAGTGCTGGAAGCGGGAGACGCTCTCCGGCGCCTCCCAGCCGCCCTGCTCCTCGAACCAGAGGGGGTTGGTGAAGTGGTGCAAAGTCACCAGGGGCGCGATGCCTCGGTCCCGCAGGCCACCCAGCATCTCCCGGTAGCGGTCCAGGGCCCGGGTGTCGAAATGGCCGGGGGTGGGCTCGATGCGGCTCCACTCCACGCTCATGCGGTGGCTGTTCTGGTGGAGCTGGACCATGCGGTCGAAGTCCTGCTCCGCGTGGCGCCACCAGTCACAGGCCAGGCCGCTGCGAGCCCCGTGCCAGATGGCCCCAGGCTGCTGTTCGAAGGCCCACCACTGGTTGTTGAAGTTGTTCCCCTCCACTTGATGGGCCGCGGTGGCCGTGCCCCAGCGGAAACCAGCGGGAAAGGTCAGGGATTGGGTCATGGGTTGCTCGGTGGGTGGTGAGAGGGTCTTTGACGGTGGGGGTGACGCTCAGGGAGCGTCCTTGCCGGGTTGGAAGACGCTGTCGCCTTCCCGTTCCCAGGGCATGTGCTCCAGGATCACACCCGCCTCGTGGAGGAACTGGCGGCTGTACTCGTCGGGGTAGTTGCCGGCGTAGACCACCCGGCGGATGCCCGCGTTGATGATCATCTTGGCGCAGGTCAGGCAGGGCTGGTGGGTGACGTAGATGGCGCTCTCCGCGATGGCCACGCCGTAGAGCGCGGCCTGGATGATGGCGTTCTGCTCCGCGTGCAGGGCTCGGACGCAGTGGCCGTCCACCATGAGGTGGCCCACGTCGTCGCAGTGGGGCAGGCCCCGGGGCGCGCCGTTGTAGCCCGTGGTCAGGATGCGCCGGTCCCGCACCACCACTGCCCCCACGTGGGCCCGGTCGCAGGTGCTGCGCTCGGCCACGGTGAAGGCGATCTTCATGAAGTACTCATCCCAGGAGGGGCGTCGGTTGCGGGTCACGTGGGGCGGCTCATTTCTCTCGGGGTTGGGCCTGGTGGACTCGGCCGTTGAGACGTTCCGGCGTCAGCGAGACCGCCTGGGGCGCGGACGGGGGCGGGGTCAGCTCGTAGAGCAGGTTGGCCAGGATCCGCCGGGCGTCCGCCTCGTTGTGGCAAGCCAGGAAGACCGTCTCCTCCAGGGTGCGGGCCCGGGAGAGGCGGCCCCGCTTGGGGATGGCCAGGCGATAGTCCACGGCCACGCCCACCATGGGCTCGGGGCCAAACTGGACCGCGCCCCAGCGCACCTGCAGGATGTCCCCTGGCATGAAGAACTGGTACCAGAGCCCTGTCTCCCTCTCCGGCCACTGGCCCAGGAGGAAACGCCGGGGCGGCACGTGGCAGATGACCGCGTGCTCCCGGGTGGCGAAGGTGCGGAAGAACCCCTGGAGCCAGGTGAAGCGCCGGTACTTGCCCTCCACGCTGAAGTGGCCGGTGGCGAAGATGGGGATCTTGTCGCTGGGGTCCAGCCGGGCTGGGAGCAGATCCGGGGCCGGGGCCTCCTGGAAGCGGACGAAATCCCGGCGCCGCCAGTAGGCCGTCACCCCCAGGAGGGCCAGGAGCGCCAACAGCCAGAGGCCCGCGACAGGCCAGCCGCCGGGCAACCAGCCCGCGGCGGTCACCAGCCCACCCAGGAGCAGCAGGAAGGCCAGCCAGCGGCTCAAGGGCGCTCCGGACCAGTGATGTCGGCTGAGGTTGTAGAGCAGTCGGCGCATGGTGAACTCTGGAAAAAACGGTTTGCCCCTGGTCATGGAGGGCAAGCAAAAGCCCCGCTCAGGGGAGGGGGCTTGGGGCACGACGTCTGAGAGCGGCTTTCCCACCCGGGATCAGGCCGGTGCTGGGAGGGTTCCACCCAGGTCCAGCCCCTTGTCCGTGCGATCTTCCTCTTCTCGCCGGCTTTCCTCTTCCGACTCCGGCTGAGGCCGGCGCACCTGCTCCTGGAGAGGAGGTCGGGTCTCGGGTGGCTGTTCCCCCCGCATGAGGGCCTGGAACTCCTCGGCCTGGAGGGTCTCCACCTCCAGCAGGGCCTGGGCCACAGCATCCAGCTTGTCCCGGTGGGTGGCCAGGATCTGGTGGGTGCGCTGATGGGCCTCGTCCACCAGCTTGCGCACCTCCTCGTCGATCTCCTGGGCGACCTTGTCGCTGTAGTTGCGCTCCTCGTAGATCCCCCGGCCCAGGAAGACCATCTCCTCCCGTTCCCCGTACTGGATGGGCCCCAGGCGCTCGCTCATGCCCCACTGGGTGATCATGGTGCGGGCCATCTCGGTGACCCGGCGCAGGTCGTCGCTGGCCCCGGTGGTCACGTCCCCGAAGCGGATCTCCTCCGCCACTCGCCCGCCCAGCAGCGCGGCCAGCTCGTCCCGGAACTTGTCCCGGGTTCTGAGCTGGCTCTCCTCGTCCGGCAGGCTCATGGTGTAGCCGCCGGCCATGCCCCGGGGCACGATGGTCACCTTGTGGACCGGGTCGTGGTTGGGCAGGAAGTGCATGGCCACCGCGTGGCCCGCCTCGTGGTAGGCCACGATCTCCTTCTCTTTGGGGGTGATGATGCGGCTGCGGCGTTCCGGCCCAGCGATGACCCGCTCGATGGCTTCCTGGAACTCGGCCATGCCGATGGAGCGCCGGTTGCGCCGGGCCGCCAGGATGGCCGCCTCGTTGACCAGGTTCTCGATGTCCGCGCCCACGAAGCCGGGGGTCTGCTTGGCCACCACGTCCAGGTTCACGTCCGCGGCCAGGGGCTTGCCCCGCACGTGGACATCCAGGATCTGGCGGCGCCCCTTCACGTCCGGCGCGTCCATGGTGACGCGCCGGTCGAAGCGGCCTGGGCGCAGCAGGGCCGGGTCCAGGATGTCTGGCCGGTTGGTGGCGGCCATGACAATGATGTTCACGTCGCTGTCGAAGCCGTCCATCTCCACCAGGATCTGGTTCAGGGTCTGCTCCCGCTCGTCGTGGGAGCCGCCCAGCCCCGCGCCCCGGTGACGGCCCACCGCGTCGATCTCGTCGATGAAGATGATGCAGGGGGAGTTCTTCTTGGCCTGCTCGAAGAGGTCCCGCACCCGGCTGGCGCCCACGCCCACGAACATCTCCACGAACTCCGAGCCGGAGATGCTGAAGAAGGGCACGCCCGCCTCCCCGGAGACGGCCTTGGCCACCAGGGTCTTGCCCGTCCCCGGCGGGCCCACCAGGAGCACGCCCTTGGGGATGCGAGCGCCCAGGGCAGCGAACTTCTGGGGCTCCTTGAGGAACTCCACTACCTCCTGGAGCTCCTGCTTGGCCTCCTCGTTGCCAGCCACATCCTCGAAGGTCACCGTGGGTTTGTCCCCGGTGAAGAGGCGGGCCCGGCTCTTGCCGAAGCTGAATGCCTGGTTGCCCGCGCCCTGGGCCTGGCGCAGGATGAAGAAGAAGAACGCGCCGATGAGGAGGAAGGGCAGTAAGGCGATGAGAATGCCGCCGTAGACCTCCCAGCTGCTGGGGGCTTTGATCTCTATCTGCACCCTGCTCAGCTCCTGGGGCGTGACGCCCAGGTTCTCCAGGGTCTCCACGACGCTGACCCCTGTCTCCTTGCGGGAGGCCACAGGCAGCTTGCCCTTACTGCGGTAGATCCGGAGATCGTCGTCGTCCACCTCGATGCGCGTGACCTGGCCGTTGCGGATCGCTTCGGCCACTTCGTTGATGCTGATTTCCTCGGTCACCTGGGTGGAGCGGCGGGTGTAGGACGTGTAGAGGAAAGCGCCGAGCGCCAGCAGGAGGAAGAGGTAAATTATACCGCTGCGAATTCGTTTCGAGTCCATTGTCACCTTCGGGGCCAGAGGGAGAATGTCAGGTGGCGGAGCCGGTCCCCCACCGTGTTCTGAGCAGGCACAGACCTTCTCAGTCTATCGATTCCCCTGGTTGAAAACCATAGTCCATCTGGGAAAAGTCTAACACAGGGGGTGTCCCACGTCAAACAAATGAGCTAATTTTCGCTGTGTGGTTTTTGTGGTGAGATTTCGCTTGAAATTCCTGGCGTGGCGGCCAAAGGGTGGGGACAATGGGCCAGGGACGTGGCCCCAGGATACCCTGGCCCTGGATGCCGGGCAGTAGGGAGGCTTCCAAGATGGCCCCTGGGGACGCACTGCCCCCTGAACGCCCCACCGACGGGAAAAGTTCCCACGCCCGGCCCAGTGGACCCGGTGGACTCAGCTGCGGGATGTGTCCAGGAGCTTGTTCTGGATGGCCACCGCCACGGCCTCCGTCCGGCTGGAGACGCCCAGCTTGGAGAGGATGTTGCTCACGTGGAACTTGACCGTGGAGCGGCTGACGGTCAGCTCCTCCGCGATCTGCCGGTTGTTGTAGCCCTTCACCATGAGCCGCAGGACCTCCCGCTCCCGTTCCGTCAGGTCGTGGCCCGGCTGGTGACGGGCCCGAGTGGCGTGGATCAGGGCCTGGGCTGCCTCCGGCGCCAGGGTGGGCTTGCCGGCATGGGCCTTGCGGATGGCGTCGGCCAGCTCCTGGGCCGAGACGTTCTTCAACAGGTAGCCGATGGCCCCCGCCTCCAGGGCCTTCTGCACCAGCTCCTCCTCCGGGAAGCTGGTCAGGACGATGACCTGGATGTGGGGGTGGCGCTCCCGGATGCGGGCTGTGGCCTCCGCGCCGTCCATGCCCGGCATGACCAGGTCCATGAGGATCACGTCCGGCCGCAGCTGTTCCACCTTGGCCAGGGCCTCCTCCCCGCTGCCGGCCTCGCCCGCCGGCTCCAGGTCCGGGAAGGCCAGGAGGAAGGCGGTCAGGCCGCTGCGCACCACCGCGTGATCGTCCACCAGCATGACTCGGATGGGCCGCTCATTTTTCATCCTGCACCTGCCCTTTCTCGTCTGTGTGGGTTGAGGAGATGCGCCCCGGATAGCCCGGCCAGCGCACGGTGATCCGGGTGCCTTCCCCCGGTCGACTGGCCAGGGAGAGGACCGCGTCGATGTCCTGGGCTCGCTCCCGCATGATCTTCAGCCCCAGGTGGCCGGGCCGGTCCTGGCTGGGCTCGAACCCGCTGCCGTTGTCCTGGATCACCAGCTCCACCCGGGCCGCTTTTTCCGGTTGGCCAGGGCGCCCCAGGGGGAAGTAGCGCAGGTGGACCCAGGCCTGGCTGGCGTTGGCGTGGCGAGCCACGTTGTTCAGGGCTTCCTGGGCGATGCGGTAGAGGGCGATGCGCACCTCCGAGGGCAGCTGCCCTTCCCCGTCCACCGTCACCGAGATGGGCACCCGGGCCCGGCCGGTGATGGCCTCCGCGAGCTGGCGCAGCAGGTCGGGCAGATGGGCCTCGATGAGCGCCGACGGACGCAACTCCAGCAGCAGGGTGCGCATCTCGGCCAGGGCGCCCCGGGTCAGCTCCTGGAGCTCCCGCAGCCGCCGCCGACCCTCGTCCGGGTTCCGCTCCCAGAGCAGGGGGAGCACCTCCGCGATGATGCTGGTGGAGAAGAGGGTCTGGGTCACCGCGTCGTGCAGGTCCCGGGCCAGGCGGCTGCGCTCCGCCGCGGCCGCGCTCAGCTCCGCCTGCTCCCGCAGCCGGGCGTTCTCGATGGCCAGGGCCGCGTGGTCCGCCAGAGAAGTGACCAGGGCCACTGCCTCCTGGGAGAAGTGGCGGGGGTGCTCCTGGTAGAGGGAGAGGCCGCCGTAGACCCCGTTCCGGGTGATGATGGGCACGGAGAGGACCGAGCGGTAGCGGATGGCATGCCGGACCAGGAAGTCCCGCAGGTGGGGATGGGCGTCCGGGTTGGTCTGGGTGACGATCTCCGCGAAGAGGGCGCTGTTGTCCGGGATGATCACCGGCTGGCGCTCCTGGATGGCCCGGCCCACCGCGCCCCAGCCCAGGGGCACGGTCAGGTGATGGACGAAGGTGCGGTCCATGCCCAGGGCCACCTGGAGGCGCAGGGGCCCCCCTTCCCGGTCCAGGCGGTAGATGGCCGCCGCGTCCACCCGGATGAGCCGCTCGGCCTGGGCCAGGATCCGGCTCAGGATCTCGTCCAGGGGGCGGTTGCTGTTGAGGACGGCCAGGATCTCCCGCAGGCCCTCCGCGGCCTGGCGCCGGCGCTCGATCTCCTGGGTGCGTTCCTCCACCCGTTTCTCCAGCTCCGCGGCCTGCTGCTGCAGAGCCTGGGCTGCCTGCTTGCGGGCCGTGATGTCCGTGATGAAGGCGATGGCCAGGGTCTCCCCCTGGACGGTCATCTGGCTCAGGCCCACCTCCACTGGGAAGCGGGTGCCGTCCTGGCGCTGGGCCACCAGCTCCAGGTCCTGGCCCATGGGCCGGCTCCGTGGGGACTGGAAGAAGGCGTCCATGTGGGCGGCGTGGCTGTCCCGCAGCTCGGGCGGCAGGAGCCAATTCAGGGGGCGGCCCAGCAGCTCCCGGCGGGGAGTGCCGAAGAGCTCCTCGGCCCGCTGGTTGGCCCCCACGATGCGCCCCTGCCGGTCCACCATGAGGATGGCCGTGGGCGCGGTCTCCATGAGCGTGCGGAAACGGGCCTCGCTGGCCTGGAGGGCCTGCTCCCCCTGGATGCGCTGCCGGGCCACAGCCAGGAGATTGGCCACGGCCAGGAGGAAGTTCACATCGTCCTCGCTGAAGAGGCGCAGGCTGGTCTCGTGGACCTGGAGCACTCCCCAGGGCTCGTCCTCCCCGGGGATGGGCACGCTCAGGCTGCTCACCACCTGCCGGTCCGCCAGCCGGGCCGGGCGGGGGAAGCGGGATTCGGCCTGCCTGTCCACCACGGTGACCGGCTCGGCCCGGTCCTGGGTGAAAGCGGCCAGCGGGGTCTCGGTTGGGGGCAGGGGCTGGCCCTCCAGAGAGGTGGTGGGGCTTTCGGCTCCCAGGAGGAAACCCCCTTCCTGGGGCTGGCGTTCCAGGAGCTGGCAGGAGGCGGTCTGGAGGGTCTCCTGGACCAGGGCCACGGCTCGGTGGATGAGCAGCCTCAGATTCGGGTCCACCAGGGCCAGGTGGCTCAACCGGGCAAGGGCCGCCTGGTGGTGGAGGTGAACAGTCTCCACCAACGCCATCCATTCGCGGTTGCGGGAAGGGAAAAGGTCCATTTCGCCCCGGAAACTCCCTGTGGCCTGCCCTGGCGGTCATCCATGCCGTGAAGCCGTTTTCCTCTCATCATTGTAACAGGGAATCGGGTCGGGCCACAAAAGAAACCGGCAGGTGCCCATGCCGACCTGGGGTGCTCGAAGAGGCCCGCTGCCTGGAGCGAGCCAATCTCTGTACCCGTAGAGCCGCGCCAATACAAAGATCGGGGACGCCCATGATCTGCCATGGGCGTCCCCGATCCAGGGACAGGGGTTCTCAACTCCGTTTCGGCTGGGGAGGCCTAGCTTTCTCCCTCGCACTGCAGGTTGGCGATGAAGGCCACCAGGGTTTCTATCTCATCCGGTGTGAAGAGCTCGCCGAAGTTCTGGGGCATGATGTTGGCCGGGAAACCCTCGGCGATCACCGCGTTGGGGTCCACGATGGCGGTGCGGATGTAGTCCAGATTCTCCTGGCCGCTCTGCACCTTCTGGGCCGGGACGCACCAGGGCGGCCCCAGGGAGCCCATGGCCCCCTCCACGCCGGCGATGGTGTGGCAGCCAGCGCATCCGCCCTTGTTGATCAGGGCCACGGCCGTGTCCTTGTCCGGGGCCGGGGGGATCTCCTCGGCCATGCCCTCTTTCTCCTCCTTGCCGCCTTCCATGGCGCTCTCCTCGCCCGCGCCCCCCGGGGTCATGACCTCCGGCGGCGGCCCTTCCGGCGGGATGGGGGCGATGGGGAAGGTGAAGATGTAGTTGTTGGAGCGGACAGAGCCGTGGCAGGCGATGCAGCCCACCGGCTTGCCCGCGGCCTGGATGCCGCCGTCCGGATCGAACTTGGCCCAGAACCAGTCCCCGTAGTCCGGGTTGAAGCCCGGCGCCTTCATCATCACGGTGATGGCGGCCAGGGTCTCGTCGGGCATGTAGTTCTCCTTGACGATGATGGCATCGTCGGGCATGACCCCGGGCTT
>WGCB01000049.1 GCA_015494005.1 Caldilineaceae bacterium | reverse complement strand
GAGGATGCCATCGCCCCATCCCCGAGCCCGGTGGATGGCGTCGATGAGGGCGCCCTCGTGGTTGCTCTGGTAGGCCCGCACCTCGTGGTCCGGGGCTGCGGCCTCCTGCAGGGCCTGGTTGATGCGCTCCAGGGTCACGTCTCCGTAGATGCTCCGCTCCCGAGAGCCCAGCAGGTTCAAATTGGGGCCGTGGAGCACGACGATCTTGGCCATCTCTGCCTCCTCACGCGCTTCGAATCGCTCTGTTTCCTGTCACTTGATTTCGCCACCGATTCTATCACCCATTCAAGCCACATCCCTCAAGGAGAACCACCCATGTGGAACTGGCGTTGTCGCCTTCAAACCGGCCTCCAGGTCGGGCTCGGGAGCCTGGTGCTCCTCGCTCTGCTGGCCGCCTGCAGTGGATCCGCCAACCCTTCTGGGGAAAAAGGCGCCACATCGGCCGCCCCCTCGTCGGAGACCTCCGCCTTCACCTTGCCGCCCGGCCTGGACGTGGAGGGGCACCGAGGCGCGCGGGGGCTGAAGCCGGAGAACACCTTGCCCGCCTTCGAGACGGCCCTGGACCTGGGCGTCACCACCCTGGAGCTGGACCTCCACTACTCCGCGGACGACCAGCTGGTCATCTGGCACGATGACCGGGTGGTGCCGGAGAAGTGCCGCCTGGATCCCCAGGCCGCGCCGCCCCTGCCCCCGGACCCGGACGGGAAGACGCCGCCGGAGCAGCTCATGATCCGCAAGCTGACCGTGGAGCAGCTGGCCAAATACCGCTGCGACCGCAACCCGGACCCGAAGAAGTTCCCGGAGCAGGACAACGGCCCTACGGCCCTGGCGGGGGACACCTATCGCATCATCACTTTGGGGGAGCTGTTCGATTTCGTGGAGGGCTACGCCAGCAGCCCGGAGAAGAGCCCGGCCCAGCAGGAGCAGGCCCGGAAGGTCCAGTTCAACGTGGAGACCAAGCGCAAGCGAGACCGACCGGACGTCATCGGCGACGGTTTCGACGGCGAGAATCCAGGCCCCTTCGAGCAGGCCCTGGTGGCCCTGGTCACGGAGCGAGGGCTCACGGAGCGGGTCATCGTCCAGAGCTTCGACCACCGCTCCCTCTGGGCCATCCGCAAGATCGCCCCGGAGCTGCGCCTGGCCGCCCTCACCAGCCGCTCCGCGGACCCGCCCAGCTACGCGGAGAAGGGGGCCGTCATCTGGTCGCCCCGCTACACCACCCTCACCCCTCGCCTGGTCAACGAGGCCCACGACGCCGGCCTGCTGGTCATCCCCTGGACGGTGAACGACCTGGCCGAGGTCCAGCAGCTCATCGACATGGGCGTGGACGGCATCATCACCGACCGGCCGGACCTGCTCCTGGGCGCCCAGGCCGAGTGAGCGGGGAGGGAGACGGGCAAGCAGGCAAGAAGTGGGACAAGGTGAGCGGATGACCAGGATGGCAGGGTGACCGGTGGGGTGCGACGCGCCCTAACCCAACCAGCGAATCATCCAATCAACCAATCACCTTCCCCAGCGCCTCCCGCACCACGGCCTCCCCGGGATCGTCGATGACCACCACGTCCCCCAGTGCCTGGGGGATGACGAAGCGCAAGGTTCGCCCCTTGCGCTTTTTGTCGTGGGCCATGGCCCGGTGCACCTCGGCCACGTCGTAGCCCTGCAGGGAGACAGGCAGGCCCAGCCGCTCCAGCAGGGCTCGGATGCGGGCCACCAGGGCCGGGTCGCAGCGCTCCAGGATGGCGGCCATCTCTGCCGCGGCCACCAGGCCCACGGCCACCGCCTCCCCGTGGCGGATGCGGTACTGGCTCACCAGCTCCAGGGCGTGGCCGAAGGTGTGCCCCAGGTTCAGCACCGCCCGCCGCCCCTGCTCGAAGGGGTCCTGGGCCACCACGTCCACCTTCACCTGCACCGCGTCCTTGACCAACTGCCCCAGGCTGGTCGGTCCCGCCCCCTCCAGCTGCTGGAAGAGGGCCGGCGCGCCGATGATCCCATGCTTCACCACCTCCGCCAGGCCAGCCCGGAACTCCTCTCCGGGCAGGGTGCTCAGCACCGCCGGGTCGATGATCACCACGCTTGGCTGCTTGAAGGCCCCCACCAGGTTCTTGCCCTGGGGCAGATCCACGCCCGTCTTCCCGCCCACGGAGGCGTCCACCATGGCCAGGAGGGAGGTGGGCACAGGCACGAAGGGGACGCCCCGCAGGTAGGTGGCCGCGGCGAAGCCGGCCATGTCCCCGACCACGCCGCCGCCCAGGGCCAGCACCGGGCTGCGGCGGTCCAGCCCCCCGGCCAGGAACTGGTCGTAGAGGGAGGCCACGGTGGCCAGGGTCTTGTGCTGCTCCCCTTCGGGCACGGTGCAGAGGACCGGCTGGAAGCCTGCCGCCTCCAGGCTGGTGGCCAGGGGCGCCGCGTAGTGCTGGCCCACGTCCGGGTTGGTGACGATGGCCGCCTTGCCCGGCGCGATCCCCCGGTTGACCAGCAGCCGGCCCGCCTGTTCCAGGAGCCCCTCCCCCAGGCAGATGTGGTAGGCGCCCTGGGGCGTGGGCACGGTGATCCGGCTCATCCCCGGGACCTCCTGGTGGCCGGCCAGGGCCTCCAGCACCGCCTCCAGGATGGCCTCCGGGCGGCGGCCGGTGGTCTCCACCTGCAGGGGGATGCTGGCGTAGGCCGCGCGGCGGTGCTCCAGCAGGCGCTGGATCTGGCGGCGGCGCTCCTCCCGGTCCTGGGGCAGCAGAGGGCGATCCCGGGCGCTCTCCAGCCGGTCCAGGATCTCGTCCACGCTGGCGGTGAGGCAGACGATGGGCCCGCTCTCGGCCAGGATCTGGCGGTTCTCCGGGTTCACCAGGGCCCCGCCGCCAGTGGCGATGACCAGCCCTTGCTCCTGGGCCAGCTGGCGGCAGAGCTGGGTCTCGGCCTGGCGGAAGGCCAGCTCCCCTTCCTGCTCGAAGATCTCCGGGATGGACTTGCCGAAATGGTCCACCAGCTGGCGGTCCATGTCCACCAGGGGGCGATCCAGGCGCTGGGCCAGGAGCGCGGCCACCGTGCTTTTGCCCGTGCCCATGAAGCCGGTGATGATGATGTTCTGCGTGGGGTCGATCGCGGTGTGGGATCCGTGAGCTGGATCGGGGGCGCTTGCACGTGGTTCGGTCATCTTGTCGTCCCTGTCATCTTGTCACCCCTGTCTTCTTGTCGCCCCTGTCATCTTATCATCTGCCTCCATCTCCAGAGCCTGGAGCACCCG
>WGCB01000048.1 GCA_015494005.1 Caldilineaceae bacterium | reverse complement strand
TTTTTCCACACCCGGATGTAGACCGTGACATAGTCGTCCTCGGCCATGAACTTGGTGGTGAAGCTGCTGAATTCACCCGGAGCCGTGCGGGGATAGTAGGTGTCCCAGCCCACGTCGGTCCAGTTGGTCACCGCCTGCCAGTTGGCCTCTTTCCCTTGAGTCCAGCCCACCTGCACCCGATAGCGCCAGGGATCACCGTCCATCTCCGTGGTGCGGATGAGCCCTTTCAGGCTCAGGGTGTACTCGGTCCAGTCCACCACCCGCACGGTCTGGTAGATGCCGGCGTAGCGGTCGTGGTCCGCGGGGAGGACGTCCCAGGTGTTGATCTCGATGAGCTGGCTGTGGGCGCCGCTGGCCACCACCGGCTGCCACATGTCGTCGTAGAAGCCGTAGACCGCGGCCCCGCCGTTGGTGAAACAGGTCCAGCCGCTGGCCACCATGCCGCAGCCCGGCTGGCTCTGGAAACCATCCTCGAAATCGCCGTTGGTCAACACGTTCACCGGGCCGGCGCTCAGTCGACCCGACCCGTGCACCAGGAGAACCACACCAAGGATGAGGGCCAAGGCCACGCTCACCAGGGGGAGGGGCTGTCGCCAGGGCCGCTGCTTCAATGTCTGAAGGATTGCTCGGTTCACGGGAGTTGCTCCTTTGTGCTGGGCTGTCTTGCCACTGGAAGAACCGATGGGAACGCGACCGCAAACAAAACCGAACACGGGTGAACGGGAAAAACAGGACAGGCTACTCGTGCACGATCACCAAGGTGCCCTCGTCGGGGGCGACCCGCTGCCAGATCTTGCCGTTCCATTCCGGGGTGGCCCACTCGAAGAGCCACTTGGCGTCCTCGTTGGTCATGTTGATGCAGCCGTGGCTCATAGGACGGCCGAAATTGTTGTGCCAGTAGGTGCCATGGAAGGAATAGTCTTGGTAGAAATACTGGACCCACTGCACGTTGGGCAGGTTGTAGTAGGTCCCCTTCTCCGGGTCACCGCCGGACATGGTCTGGCTGCGCACCTTGGCCCGAATGCGGAACTCGCCGGTGACCGTGGGCGTGCCTGGTAGGCCCGAGGAGATGATGAAGCTGCGGATGGGCTTGGGGCCTTCGAAGGCGATGACCTTCTGCTCGCTCAGATCCACATCGATCCATTTCTCGTCCGTGGCCGGGAAGCGGATGTCCCCGTCCGTGTCCAGGTAGGCCACCAGGGGCCCCATGGACGGCCGTAGCAGCTCCCGGGGTGGGGCGGGGAGCGTGGCTTCCGCGGCCGCGCCGGTCTCGCTTTCACCAGCCATGGCCAGCTCGCCGCCGGCGTCCTGGTCGGTCGCACCGGGGAGGGCCTCCTCGGGGAGGGGGGCGGCCAGGACGGACCGGCTGCCCAGTCCCAGGACGAGGATCAAGGCGATGACGGGGACGAGAAACAGGTGTCGGGGGATGGATCGGTGGACGTGCATGGTGATCGGTTCTCTCCTGCTGCTGAAATGGGGTGGATTGGGCGTTTGGGATGTTGGCCAGGTTCTTGGACCGCTCGGAAGGAGTTGTTGGCTTTTCTGGAATCCGTGTGGCTGTGGACCTACAGGTGCACGGCAGTGCATCGATGAGGAGGATAGATACCCGGAGTTGACTGCAGCACATCAATTATAGCATATGAACTTTTCCTTTGCACGGGAAATTGTACGAAAAATCCGACGATTTGGCCGGTTTCTCTCTGGCGAGCGGCGGCTTCGTGGTACAATTGAGCGGAAATTCACCATCCATCGACTGTCAGCAGGAAAGGGAAGATCGCCATGGCTCTACTGGGTATCGATGTGTCCACCACCGCCACAAAGGCCCTGCTCGTGGACGAAGAGGGCCAGGTGCTGGGCTCCGCCACCACGGAGTATCCCCTGAGCACGCCCCGCCCCCTCTGGAGCGAACAGGATCCAGAGCTCTGGTGGCAGGGCGCCATCAACAGCATTCGCCGCCTCCTGGAGGAAACCAACACGCCGCCGGAAGCCGTCCAGGCCCTGGGGCTCACCGGGCAGATGCATGGCCTGGTTCTGCTGGACGAGAAAGGCCAGGTGTTGCGTCCGGCCATCCTCTGGAACGATCAACGCACTGGCCCTCAATGCCAGGAGATCCGCCAGCGCTTGGGCCGGGATCGGCTGCTGCGCATCACGGGCAACGACGCCCTCACCGGCTTCACCGCGCCCAAGATCCTCTGGGTCCAGGAGCACGAGCCCGAACTCTTCGCTCGGGTGGCTCATGTGCTCCTCCCCAAGGACTACGTGCGCTACCGGCTCACCGGCCGCTTCGCCACGGACAAGGCCGGGGCTGCGGGCACCCTGCTCATGGACCTGCGCCAGCGGGACTGGTCGCCGGAGGTGCTGGCGGCCCTGGGCATGGACCCAGCCTGGCTGCCCCCCACTTTCGAGGGGCCGGAGATCACCGGCACTGTCTCGCCGGAGGGGGCGGCGGCCACTGGACTGGCGCCGGGTATCCCCGTGGTGGCCGGTGGCGGGGACCAGGCCGCCCAGGCCGTGGGGGTGGGCGCGGTCCGGGAG
>WGCB01000047.1 GCA_015494005.1 Caldilineaceae bacterium | reverse complement strand
GGTGACGGGGTGAGGGGGAGTTTCGGGCTCGGACGTTGGGCGCTTTGAGGATCAAGAAGAGAGACCAGCGCCTTGTCACGCCTGAAGTGATGGTAGTAGCCGCTTCAGCGGCAGCACGGCTAAAGCCGTTACTACAAACTTACCCATCATTTCAGGCGTGGCAAGACACTAGGTGCGTGACGGCTCAGCGACTGAAGAGGGGAAGTGGAGCGGCCGAAAGCACCCCGTGTCTCGATTTCCTCCGTCTGGTTGTGTGTTGGCTCTCCTCAGCTCTTGGAGAAGGGAAACTCCAACCAACTTCCAACTTCCAGCTCCCAACTTCCAACTTCCTACTCCCGTCCTTACCCCTTGACCGCGCCCACCAGTAGGCCCCGGGCGATGTACTGCTCCAGGATGATGGCCATGATGATGACAGGCAGGATCATGATGAGGATGAGCACGGACATGTACCACCACTGGGGGCCTCGGGTGGCGTTCTGCGCAGCCACCAGCAGGGGCATGGTCTGGGACTTGGCCCCGGAGAGGAAGAGGGCCAGCAGGTACTCGTTCCAGGCGAAGACCAGGACGAACAGGAAGGTGGCCACCAGCCCGGGGATGGCCAGGGGCAGGATGATGGACCAGAAGATGCGATAGCGCCCGGCCCCGTCGATGGCGGCGCACTCCTCCAGCTCGATGGGGATGTTCTGGAAGTAGTCCCGCATGAGCCAGACCACGATGGGCAAATTGGTGGCCGTGTAGGTGATGATGAGCGCGGTGCGGGTGTCCAGCAGGTGAAGCTGCTGGAAGAGCACGTAGATGGGGATGACCACGGCCACCGGCGGCAGGATGCGCTGGGAGATGAGCCAGAAGGCCACGTCCCGGTTCCCCAGGGAGCGGCGGAAGCGTCGGTTGGCCACCCGCACGGTGAGCACGGCCATGACCACGCCCAGGATCACCGCCAGGCGCCAGGGCACCCCCAGGACGATGGCGAAGATGGCCAGGCCGATCCAGCCGATGACCGCGGCCACCGAGCCCAGCCGGGGCCGGTAGGTGAAGCGGGTCAGGCCGTAGGCGGCGGCGGTGCCCAGGAGCAGGGAAAGGGTGGAGCTGACCAGGGCCACCACCACGGTGTTGACATAAGGTCGAATGGTGTCGTTGCGCACGTCCACGAAGATGTAGCGCCAGGCATGGAGCGAAGGCTGGTAGTCCACGAAGGGGATGTAGAAGGGGCCTTCGTTCACCTGGATGGGCAGCTTGAAGGAGGTGACCACCAGCCAGTAGAGGGGGAAGAGCACCACCACGCCCCAGAATCCCAGGAGCAGGTAGGAGATGGTGGCGGAGAAGGGGGAGGGGCGCAGTGGCGAGCTGCTGGTGAAGAATCGTCGGAACATGGTGGTCGATCCCAGTGCAGGTAGGCAGGTGATATGGAAAAGCTAAGAGTTGGGAGTTGGAAGTTGGAAGTCTGGGGAGGTAAGGTGACCGATTACCCCATTGTCTGGATACCAACTCTCACTGCCCAATCTTCGTTCAATCTTCGACCTTCGATCTTGAAACCTTCTCGGTTACGCTACCAATGTCTCCCATCAATCCGCCACCCCGCCCCGGACGAAGGAGACGTAGCTCAGGGAGATGACCGTCACCAGGAGCAGGAGCATGTAGGCGATGGCCGCGGACCCGCCCAGATCCAGGGTGCGCCAGGCGATGAAGGCGTGCAGGGTCAGGGATTCGGTGGCCGTGCCCGGGCCGCCGTTGGTGAGCACGTTGGGCAGGTCGATGATCTTGAAGGCCTCGATCATGCGGATGAGGATCACCGTGGTGCTCACCGGCAGGATCTGGGGGAAGGTGATGTAGCGGAAGATCTGCCAGCGGTTGGCCCCATCCACCAGGGCTGCCTCCACCTGCTCCATGGACTGGCCCTCCAGCGCGGCCAGGAGCACGATGAACATGAAGGGCGTCCACTGCCAGACATCGCCGATGAGCACGGCCATCCGAGCCCCCCAGGGGTCGTTGACCCAGGAGAAGTCGGTCAGGCCCAGGGCGATCCAGATGGGCTTGAAGGGCCCCTTGCCCGTGTCCGTGAGCATGCGGAACATGTAGGCCACGCCCACCGGGGTGATCATCATGGGCAGCAGGAAGAT
Organism: Caldilineaceae bacterium; assembly: GCA_015494005.1. Classification (GTDB taxonomy): domain Bacteria; phylum Chloroflexota; class Anaerolineae; order Caldilineales; family Caldilineaceae; genus S144-5. Next base: position 3,022 of record WGCB01000047.1, on the reverse strand, counting down.
CACCCGGAAGAAGCGCCGCCCAGCCAGGGGCTGGGTGGTGAGCAGGGCCAGGCTCAGGCCCAGGACGTACTGGAGGAAGAGGCCGGCAAACACGTAGAACAGAGTGACCACCGTGGTCCCAGGACGTCCGCCCGGGCTCAGGGTGATGACGGCAAGCCAGATCAGGGCGATGAGAATGGCCGAGGCCACGGCTCGCCAGAAAAGGCCCAGGAAAGAGGCGTCGGGCCGGCGGATGTAGCGGAACAGGAAGAAGAGCAGCCCCCCGGCCACCAGGATCAGCGCCAGCCAGCCCAGCCAGGCCGGATCCGTGAAGACGCCCAGGAAGTGCTTCTGCTCGCTGCCCACCAACAGCTTGCGGTAGTTGGCCAGGCCAACGAACTTGATCTCGAAGCCGCCCCGGACGAACTTGAACCGGGACAGGGAAAGATAGAGGGAGAGGATCAGGGGGAAGACGGCCAACAGGAGCACCACGGAGACCGCAGGCCAGATGAAGACGCTGCCCGCGGCGCGCTCCAGCCGGTCGGCCAGCCGTCGTCCCACTGATAGTCGGGGCAGGGCCCCGGGACCCGACTGGAGGGCAGCCGAGTCCCGGGCCTTGGAGTCCACTTCTTGCATGGAATCGCTCACACGAAGGTGGTCAGAGTCCTTCTGGGCCTACTTCTCGATGTTCAGGGTAGCCAGGTAGGCGGCCCGCTGCTCTTCCCGGCCCAGCTCCTCGGTGATCTCCTCCCAGCCGTCGTAGATCTGCTGCATGGTCTCTTCCAGGGTCAGCTCGCCGGCCAGGTACTGGGCCACGGCTGTGTCCAGGACCACCTGCTGGTAGCGCTGGTTCTGAGGGATGCGCAGATCCAGGACCATGTTGGGGCTGTTCAGGCTGGCTTTGATGGCGCCCAGGTAGTTCTTGGCCGCTTCCTCGCTCATGCCGGCCTTGATCCAGAGATCCAGGTTCTCGAACTGGGAGATGCGGTAGGGGTTGAAGCCGGTGATGCCGATGGTCACGTCCTCGTTGGACTGCTCCGGCGCGCTCATGTAGGAGAGGAAGGCGTAGGCCGCATCCTTGACCGTGGGATCCGCGGCCGCGTTGATGGCGCCGGACCAGCCGCCGAAGGCCGCGTAGGGCGCGTGGTTGATGCCGTCGTCCGCGTAGGGGCAGAGGTCGCCGGTGCACTCCTCCAGGGCCATGGTCTCCCGGTTCAGGACCTGGGTGGTGCCGGGCAGGATCACCGCGCCCACCTTGTCCTGGACCACGGAGGTCTCGGGGTCGATGGCCAGGGTGCCGATGTCACCCCAGTCCACGGAGAGGGCGCAGCGGCCCGCGGTGAAGAGGCCCCGGGTGTCGCCCACGTCCAGGTTCAGCTCGTCCGGCGGGCCGTAGTCGGTGGTGGCCTTGTAGAGCTCCAGGGCCTTGGCGAAGGCGTCGTTGTTGGTCAGCGGCTTGAAGTCGTCCAGGGTGAAGAAGGAGCCCTGGCCGGTGCCCTGGCTCTGGAGGAAGGCCGCGGCGAAGGACCAGACCATCCAGTAGGCCTGGGCGCCCCGCTTCTTGGAGATGCAGGAGCCGTAGTCCGGCTCGCCGTCCCCGTTCATGTCCTGGCCATGGACGGCCTTGGCCACCTCCAGGTACTCCTCCCAGGTCTTGGGAGGCTCCAGGCCAGCCGCCTCCAGCACGTCCGTGCGGTAGTAGGCCATCTGGAAGTCGCCATCCAAGGGGATGGTGTAGATGCGGCCGTTGTAGGTGGCGCTGAAGTTGCGGAAGAAGGGCGCGATGTCGTCCCACTGGATCTGCTCGTCGTTGGCCACCCGGTCGGTCAGGTCCTCCAGGTAGCCGGGGACGATGTAGTCCACCATCCACTGGGGTGCAAACACGAAGGCATCGTAGCTGTTGGTGCCTGTGGCCAGGTCCGTGAGGATCTTCTGGTACAGGTCACTGAAGGGGACGGTGATCACGTTGATCTGGGCGCCGGTCAGCTCCTGGAAGTCCGGGGCTCGGCGCTGCAGAGGTTCCGCGATCTGGGGGCCGGTGAAGGTGATCAGGTTCACCTCCACGCCGTCGAAGGGCTTGCCTTCCGGCGCGGCGGCCGGGGCTTCCGCGGCAGCGCCCCCCTCTTCCGCTGGGGCTTCCGCGGCTGGCGGCGCCGGGGCCGCACAGGCTGACAGGAGCAGCGTCAGCACGACGAGAAAGGCGACAAGGATCTGGGGTTTCCGGTTCATAGACATCCCTCCTTGAGAGTGTGGAACTGAGGACAGCAACGGTGGGTAGAACGAAACGGTGGGTCTATCGAGCATCCAGCGGTTCACACGGCGAACCTGTTCGCACAGGTTGGCAGACGAACTGGGGGAGTCTCACGAACACCGACAAGGGGGATGGGTTGTGGAGCAGGCGGGGCCGTGGGGTCCACCTGCAGGGACAGCGCCGGGCTATTCCGGATGGTGGGCGCAGGACTGGCGGATCTTGATCTCCGGCTTCAGGATCACCTCCTGGGTGGGGTGGTTGGGCTTCTCGATGCGCTGCATCAGGAGCTCCGCCGCGGTGCGCCCCAGCTCGTAGGTGGGCTGGGCCGCCACGGTCAGGCGAGGCGTGATCAGGGACATCCACTCCATCTCGTCGAAGGCCACCAGGGCGATGTCGTCCGGGATGGTCAGCCCCTTGTCCCGGATGGCCCGCAGCGCGCCCAGGCTCAGCAGGTTGTTGCCCGTGAAGAGGGCTGTGGGGGGGCGTTCCAGCTCCAGCAGCTCCATGGTGAGCTGGTAGCCCACCGACTCCTTGGGCACGCCGGTGCGGATCAGGGCCGTGTCCAGGGGCAGATCGTGGTCGGCCAGGGCCCGCTCGTAGCCCTGGAGTCGCTCCCGGCCGCTGGTGATGGCGGCAATGGGCAGGACCGCCCCGATGCGGCGATGGCCGTCCTCCACCAGGTGACCCACCAGCTCCCGGGTAGCGCCCACGTTATCCACCAACACCGTGTCCACATCCATGTCCCGGATGCGTCGGTCCACGGTCACCAGGGGGATCTGGGCGTTCATCAGG
>WGCB01000046.1 GCA_015494005.1 Caldilineaceae bacterium | reverse complement strand
GGCCTTGCGGGCATAAGCCGCGTAGGGCGCGACTGTCAGCTTCTGGCGCCCCAGGGTGGTGTAGCTGCTCTCCGACGACTTCTTCACCGCCACCTCCAGCCAGAGGGCCGTGCCGTCGAAGACATTCCCGAAGTCCAGCTCCACGCTGAAGAGGCCGTTGCTCACACTTACGCCGCTCTTGGTCACGGTGCCGCCCACCTGGGAGCCGCCCGTGCTGGCGTCGTACAACTTGAACTGGAAGTCGTAGGCGCCGTTGGCGGGGCTGCTGCCGTCGGTGAGGCGGCCCTGGTAGGTGAAGGCGGTGCCCACCGTGGCCGCCATGCCCTGGGGTGCCTGCTCCTGGGCCCGCACGGCCAGGGGGAGCCAAACCACCAGGGCCACCAGGGCCAGGGCGATACCTATACTGATAAACAGGTGATGAAATGATCTCTGTTGCATTGTCGCCTCTCCTTTACCACTACGCTGCGCTTTCTCGTGGGAACCGATCGTCCTTCAAGCAGCAGGGATCCGATGATCACGCCGATGGCAGTGATTCCTCCAATTCCTTCGGCTCCGATGGCCGGTCGGGAGACGTCGGCTGTCGGAGCGCCAACGTCCGGTTAGTGCGGTTGGTCAATGGTGTACTCGATGATCACGCCGTAGAGGCCCACGTAATTGGTGCCATCAGTGGGCAGATAGGCGTTCACGTAATACAAGAAGTTGGCGTTGTCCACCTGGGCGTAGCTGGCGTTGACGTTTGAATCGGTGGACGACCCGTTACCGCTGCTCCCGCTGGTGGACACTTGGGCGATCTGGGCCGAGGAGCCGGCAGAAGTGGAACGGTACAGGGTGATCGTCCCATCGTTGTTGGGATCGTTGTCCTTCCAATGGGCGGTCATCTTGGTGATCCTGGCGTTGTGCGGCAGGTAGACAGCGGCATAAACGTTCTCGGAAAGCGACCCGTTGGGGCGAATGAACGCTCCGCTGTTCAGTGTCCGGCTGTTGTAGTTGTCCGCTGGCACGAAAGCAGCGGCAGGGATGGAAAGGTAGCTGGTGATGGCCTTCCAGGTGAGTAGACCCTCTACGTGAGCGTCGCCGTTGGAATAGATGCCGTAGCTCACCCCGGAAGGATCTGCATCCCCGTAGAGCCCAAAGCTGGGGTTGACGGCCGTACCCCCAACGGCTCTGCCGTAGACGCCGGTTTGACCTTCACCGCCAACGCCGCTGCCCAGATGGCTCTCGCTCTTGCCGTAGACACCGTAGGAGGTGGCCGAGCTGCCAGAGGCCAGGCCGTACACGCCGTAAGGGGTGCCGGCGTTGGCTGTGTTGCGGCCGTAGACCCCGTAGCCACCGCTGCTGGCTGTGTTCCAGCCGGAAACGCCGGCGCCACCGCTGGAGGTGGCTTCGCCGAACAGGGCAGCGTTGCTACCGCCGCTGTCCGCGTTGACGGCGCCGAACACGTGTCCACTCTCGCTCCCCTGGACGGTTATGCCCGACCGTAACCCCAGGGCGTAGGGCGCGCCGTTCAGCGCCACGCGCCCCAGATTGGTGTAGGAGGTCTCACCGCTGCACTTGACCTCCACCTGCAGGTAGCGGGCATCACCGGTGAAGGCATTGCCGCCGAAGTCCAGGTCCACGGAGAAGAGGCCATCAGCCACGTTCACGCCGCTCTTGGTCACAGTGCTGCCCACTTGAGAGCCGCCGGAGGCTGCGTCCCACAGGCGAAACCGGAAATCACACGTCCCGTTGACGGTCGCATTGTTCTTGGTCAGACGCCCCTGGTAGGTGAACGCGGTGCCCAGGGCGGCCGCCGTGCCCTGGGGCGCCGGTCCTTGGGCCCGCGCGGCCAGAGGGAGCCCGATCACCAGGGCCAGGAGCAGGGCGGTAACGCCGAAACTCAACAACCATGTGCGCGTTCGCGTGAAAACCATGAATTCTTTCCTTTTCACCAATTCCTCCCTTTTCGCCAACAAGTAGCAAGTAGTAAGCAGCGAGCAGCGATCACTGCCTACGGGTGATCGAATTGCTGTGCACTGATCCCCGATTGCTGACTACTTGATCGCGGATCGCTATTTCACCACAAAGGGCAGGTAGAGCTTGTTGCCCGACGGGGGCGTTACCCCGCCGTCGTTCGCGAAGACCCAGAAGCCACCCCGCAGGGTGTAGGTCCCGCTGCTCAGCGTTCCGGCGTCGGGCTGGCCGGCGGTGGCGCCGAGGGCGTACGTGCCGTTGCTCAGCGGGCCGCCGCCGCCGTCCACGGTCCACCAGGAGAGGGCATACCCACCCTGGGCGTAGACCACCCCTCCGGTGAGCAGCAGGGCGGCCACAGCCAGGGCTCCCAACCGTTTCGTCCACTTTCGAAGACGCATCCATCACCTCCTTTTTGCTGTGGGTCTTTTTGCTGTGGATCGTTGACTCGCTTGGCCGTAAAGTTCACCCGTTGCACTCCCCTGTCGTTGACGAGCGGCACGGCGTCGTGCTCCTATCGGGTTCGCTCGACCAGTGGTAGGAAGAGCTGGTAGCCTTCACCACTGATCTGGCATCCCTGACCATCCAGGGCCACGGTCACCCGGTGGGGCGTGCGGTCGTTCTGCCAGGCAAAACCTGTATCCTGCTGGCAGGAGCCCACCCGCAGACGCACGGCCTGGCCGAGAACATATCCCGGAATGCCCGCTTCACCGTCCTGGCCGTAGACGGTCATGAGACCAAAACGCCCATCCTGCCCTACAGCGGCGCAGCCCACCACCTGACCAGAGCTGTCCAGAGCCTCCACCAGAGTGCCGGCTGGCGCCGGAGAGCCGTTCTGGGTCACTTGCCCGTAGAGCAGGGTCATGCTGGGCGTGGGAGACACAGGCGGGCAGCCGACCCGAGGCTGCCGTGCGGGACGCTCCCGATCCCCGGCCTCTGGAAAAATCAGGGTGGACGAACTGGTCATGTGGAGCAGGACCGCGTCACCCGGATACAGGGTGGTTAGAGTCTGATAGGCCGCGCCCAGGCCGGTGTCGTACGCGCCCCGCAGGCCGATGACCCGGTCGTAGTGCCCCTGGATGCTGGCCAGGGCCGCGGTCAGGTCCACGGAGCCCTCTCCGCAGTAGGCCACCAGGTGCCAGCCTGGGTTCAAGCTCATGGGATCCGTGGGCCGCCGAGCCGGTCCCAGGGTGACCAGCCGCACCGGCTCGCCCGCCGTCACCCGCACCCAGGCCCCGGATCCACCGGACAGCTGGCTCAGGGGTTGGCTGTCCGGTCCCCACACCGCGCTGGTGCGTCCCTGGATTGTGCGCAGGGCATCGCCCAGGCTCTGCCCACTCAGCTCCGGGCAGACGGAGATCAAGTTCCAGCCCGAGCTCAACAACTGGGCCTGGACTCCGCCCACTTGACGGGTTGCGGCCATGGGTTGGGCATCCGGCGTGCCCAGGACGGCTCGGCTGAGCGCCAGGTAGCCGATGCCTTCCGCCTGCACGCTGGCCTGGGCGGTGAGCAGGGTGCCGCTGCCGCTCGCGCCGGCCTGGCCTCCCGTGGTGTAGGCCCCCGCAGAGAGGGTCACGCCGTCGAACTTCACCTCCGGGCCCAGGGGATGGACTTGGCGGCCGCTGCTGCCCAGGAAGCTGCCCAGCGCGCCGCTCTGGATGCGCAACACCGGGCCGGCCACGTCTAGATCTAGATCGAACGCGCCCAGGTTGGCCACGTTCTCCACCTGCACGGCCATCTGGATGGCGTTGCCGTCTCCGCCCAGGAGCACAGGGGTCACCGTGGGGCTCCCTGGCGCGGCCAAGGCCACGCCACCAGGCGCCGACATCCCGGCCAAGAGGAGGGCGATCGTCGTCGCGGTTCGAAGTGCGGTTCGAAGGAAGAGATCTCGGTTCATGGTTGCCTCGCATGTTGGAAAATGAGTAAGGAGTAAGGAGTAAGGAGCAAGAGCGAACATGATCATTGTGCGAAGCATGGAGCCACGCCTGCGCACAGCGCCCTTGCTCATTACTCATTGCTGTTTTCCTTACGGTCCTTCCACGTCGGCCTCAAACTTGGCTGCCCACTGCTCCTTGCCCTGGGGCGGCTGGTCGATGTAGGCTAGTTGGACGAACGCGCCGGCCTGCCAGCAGCCGCTGTCGTCCCACCAGCGCTTGTCCCAACCTCGCCAGGTCTCCGGTTCGCAGAAGAAGAGACCGATGGCCACCCAGAGTTGGCCGGTGAAGGCGGTGCAGTTCTCATCGCTCTTGCCACAGGTCTGACCGCCCATGGACTTGGCGGCCGGGCGCACACTCTGGACGATCAGGGTCAGCTCACCCTTGGCGTGGACCAGACAGATCGCTGTGCCGGTGACACTGCCCCGCAGGAGGCCGCCCCAGACGGGCAGGCCGCCGTTCAGCGGAGCGAAGTACCAGCCCCGCAGCTCCACCCCCGCGGAGACTTTCAGCAGGCAGCCGTTGTTGTAGACGGGGAAGTCGCCGTAGACCTGGGCGTAGATGCCGGCGAAGGCCGTCTTGGGTGGGCCCGCGCTGCCGCCCGTGTTGGAGCCGATGCTGTCCAGCAGGGTGGTGAAACCGATCTCCCGCAGGACCTTGCTCTGGGGGTTGATGAGGCCGAAGAGCAGCGCACCGCCCACGGTGAAGCCGCCGCTGAAGGTCCCCTCACCCTTCAGGCCCAGGTAGGCGATTGGCTGGGAATTCAGACGACCGGCGCCGAAGACCGCGCCCAGGTTGCGGAAGGTCACGTCCGTCACCTTGAGTTGGGCCACGGTGACGCCGCCTTCGATGCGCTCGTTCCCCGCGCCCGTGCCGATGAGGAGCAGGACATCCGCGTGGACATCCAGGTCCCCGGTGAGGGAGGTGCTCACGTTCTTGCCGATGATGATGATCTCGCCGTCCCGGTTGATCTCCAGGGTGAGCCAGTCCACGTGGATCAGGGCCCGTTCGGCCTTCTTGGCGTCGCCCGCCGCCTGGCGGTTCTTGCCGGAGCCAGGGGTGCGCACGTCCAGCAAGGTGCCGAACTTGATGTTCACCAGGCGGAAGTCGCCGCCGGCGATCTCAAAGATCACCTGGCCCATGCCGATGGCCAGGGTGGCGTTGGCTTGCTTGAGCACCTGGCCGGACTGGATGCCGGTGATGCCGTAGGCTTCCTTGCCCTTCAGGGCCCGGATCGTGGGCTCGATGATCTGGAAGGTCTGGGTGTATGAACCCGTGCCCCAGCTGCTCCAGACGGACTTGGCCAGGTCCAGGGGATCGTCTTTACCGCCGGGGCCGATCCTGTAGCCGAACTTCTCCATCCACTTGGCCGCGTCCTTCTTCACATCCTCCCATTTCTGGTAGGGCGCGATGCCCACGTTGTTCTTGCCCGGGCGGTTCATGGCCAGGGCCCGGATGCCGGCCTGGCTGGCCGCGTAGCCCGCGAAGAGGCCGAAGTCCATCTTGAAGCCCTGGGTGTCGGTGAAGTTCACCGTCACCACCACGCCCAGGTCGCTCTTCAGCACCTCGCCGCCGGGAAGCAGGGGCACGTTGGGCTTGATGCCCACCAGCGCGCCGCCGTAGTCGTTGACAAGGAGTTTGAAGGGCAGGAACTCGTCCAGATAGTCGTTGGCGATGGGGTAAGCCCAGCGCAGGTTCGGCTTGCTGGCCGGGGCCTGGGTCTTCTTGCCGTTCTGGCTGTTGCTCACCACCGGCCACTTGCCCTTGGGGAGGTCGTCCTTGCTCAGCATGGTGGAGGCGCTGCTGGCTCCAATCTCGCCGAAGTGGACCACCGCACCGTTGCCGTCCAGCAGGACGAAGCCACAGCCCACGCCCTTGCCGCCCCGGTCTGCACACCGCTTGAGGGACTGGCCGGTGACCTGGCCCTGGCTGTCCAGCAACTCCGGCGGCAGGTCGCCCAGGAGCTCGCCGGGCTGCACGCCGGCCGTGTCCGGCAGGCTGGACTCGTCCATCATGGCGCTGTAGAAGCGGCTGAGCTTCACGTCGGTCAGCGCGTAGGGCACGCCGCTCACCCGGAAGTAGTCGGGCAAGTCGTGGTTGCCGTTGTTGCCCTGGGGGTAAAGGCGGATGTCCCCGTAGTCGCCGTTGGGGAACCAGTCGTGGACCGCGGGGAGCTCCACGTCCTGGCCCACCTGGCTGCTCTGGGTGGTGGTCTTGCCCAGGCCGGTGACGGTCACAGTGCCTCGCAGCACCAGGATGGCGCCGGGCAGATCCTGGGCGCCGGTGTTTTTGCCCGTGTTCTGCTGGTACTTGGCCTGGTAGTCCACCACGTGGTCGTTGCGTCCGCTGCCCTGGCCGCCGATCTGGACGAAGCGAGCCGTGCGGGGTGTTTGGCGGAAGTTCCAGTACTTGTGCAGGTAGGGTTGCACCTGCTCCACCTGCCCCTCCATGGGGCAGCCCCGCTCGTCGAAGCCATCCGGCCCGAAGCGCAGAGGGATGACCACGTCGCTGGGATAGGGCAGGCGCAGGTCCAGGCGGGCCTGGCCGTCCACCACCGCGTTGTCCACGAAGAGCAGGTTGTATTCCTTGATGGTGACCAGGTAGCCCCATTTGTTGCGGATCTCGCCGAAGCTCTGGGCGTTGATGCGGAAGTTGCCGCTCACACCACCCCGCCGCACGTAGAGGTCCAGGTCCACGTCCTTGAAGTCGGAGGGGCGGAAGCAGTCACATGCGGCCCAGGCCTCGACGCCGATGATGTTCAGCCCCGGATCCAGCTTGGCGGTGGGCGCGTAGGAGGCGTCCAGCTTGCGCCAGGCGTTCTCCGCCGGCGCGGGAGCCGAGGTCTGCCGGGTCCAGCCGATGGCCGCGCCGTTCTCCGGGAAGCTGGCCCCGGCCCCGTAGAGTTCCATGGTGATCCCCGGCCCGGTGGTGTAGACCGTGTAGGCCCCGGTCCAGGTGATGGCCGTGGGCACCACGCTCACCGCCTCCCTCACCAGACCGCCGGCCTCCAGGGTGAACTGGCTGGAAGACGGCGTGATGCTGAGCTGAATGAGGCCGCCCAGGGGTGTGCGCTGGCCCACCTGCAGGGTCTTGCTCTGCTGGGACATGAAACTGATGTCCGTGCCCTGGCTGTAGTAGTCCAGGCGGGCCGAGGCGTTGCGCAGGCTGCCGCTCGTGATCTGGCTGTTGGTGATCTGAACCTGCGCGCCGCCTTGCGCGGTGACCTCCACACCCGCGGGCAGGCTAGTCACATAGACGAAGGGATTCGGGTTGTCGAAGTCGCCCTGCAGGCCGTTGCGATCCACCAGCACCCCGGTGCCGGTGTAGCCCGTGTTGGCGGTGCCGCCGGGCCGCAGGAAGCCCAGGTTGTTGTCCGGCCAGGGCAGGGTGCTGCCAGCCGGGGGGGTGTAGCCCAGGCGATCCTGGACGGACACTGGATCCTGCAGGGTCAGGGTCTCGGGACCAAACTCCAGCACGTCGCTGTGCATGGACCAGGGCAGATTCTCGTCCACTAGGTAGTAGGGGGTGCCCGCGGTGGTGTCGATGGGCAAGGGCGAGAAATAGTAGAAGTTGTCCACGTTCTCCACCACGGCCCGCACCTGGTGGCTACGTTCTACGAAGTTCGGGTCCACCAGCTTGACGTGGTCGGGCAAGTCGAAGACCACCTGGGCCCGAGCCGCGTCCGGCTCGAACTCCATCTTCTCTACCAGGATGGTGAGGCGAGTCGCACCGCTCACTGGATGGTTGAGCTCCACCACGATGCGGCCGCTCAGGAAATCGCCCGTGTCCGGGTCCACACTGATGTTGACGAACTCGGCCGCGAACTGGCTGCCGTTGCCATCGATGAGCTGCCCCTCGCCGTAGAGTTCTTCCGGGCCCAGATCCCGGCCGTTGCAGGCGCCGTCGTAGTCGTAGAAGTTGTCCACATGCAGGATCCAACCATTGGCCAGTAGAATGTTGTCCCCAGGCACATTCCACCAGCCCTCACCACTCGGGCCGTAATAGGCGGGGTTGCGGATATCGTAGCCAGTGCTGCAGGGCAGACTGGGCCCGGCCGCCAACGTACTGTTGGGCAGGTTGATGATGCCTGAGGCGGCCCATGGACCTAGCCGGATGGCGTCCCAGTAGCCCAGGACCTCGAAGGTGCTGGGGCTGAAGGCCAGGACCGTGTAGTCGTAGGCATCGGTGATGTCCAGGTCCGCGGTGTCGGTAATGACCAGGGCCGGCTGGGGGTTGGGACCGCTGGACGGGTAGAAGGTGTGGCTGCTACTCACGTCCATCACCGGGGTGACCTGGAGCCAGTTGCCCGCGGCAGCCTTGCGGAAGAGTGCCACGTGGGGCGTGGGCAGGTTCTGGTCCGCGGGCGCGGGGATGTAGACCCGGACCGCGGGCGGATTGGCGTTCTGCACCCACTCCACAGCCAGGGGCTGGCCCAGGTTCGCCATGTGACGGTTGGTGTCCAGGAAGTTGTTCACGTTGCGCACCCAGCGCACGGTGGACGGGCTCGTGCCCTGGTCGTTGGTCTCCGTGGCCTCCACCTTCACCGTCTCACCCGGTGCGCCTTGGACGGTAATCTTGCCATGGGAGGGCACGGTGTGGACGTCCGTGCGCAGGCCGCTGCTGCTGGGATGGATGGTGTTCACCTTGCGGCTGGCCACCCCCGTGGGCGGCAGGGTGTAGGTCAGGGGAACCTGGTAGGTGAGGGTGTCCGGATCCCACTGAGCCGGTCCCTTGTCCACCTCCGGCGGGTCCGGCCGGTTCGGCCCACACAGCCGGGCTTTGAAGGTGGCCGGATCGCTCACGTTGCCGTAGCCGTCCAGGGCCTCCACCTTGTAGTAGACCCAGGTGTCCACCGGCGGCTGGTAGGTCTCCTTGAAGGTGGCCCGGCCGTTCTCCACCTTGAGGCGCTGGATGATCTGGACGCCAGGCGCGTTCACGTTGGTGATGGGGTCAAAGGAGCGGTAGACGATAACCTGGCGCACCTGGGAGGCCAGGCCGGTGAAGTCCACGCTCAGGCCGCCGGGCATGCACTGGTTCACGTCCGCCACGCTGGGCGCGGGTGGCTTCTGCCGGGGGTAGAGGCCGCCCTTCACCGGAGCGCTGGGCGCGGACCAGTTGCCGGCCCGGTCCCGCACCTGGACCCGGAACCAGTAGAGGCCCTGCTTGGGCGGCGTGTACTGGAAGGTCATCTGCGAGATGTTGGGCCGGCTCAGTCCGTTGGGGGTGATGTCCACCCAAGCGGTGATAGGGGTAGAGGCCAGCACCGGGGGCTCGGTCAGGGAGATCGGGTCCGGGCTGCGCAGGACGTAGAACTTCACCGGCTCGCTCTGGTCCGTGGCCGTGTAGGTCCAGGTCAGGGTGAGCTTGGTGTGCTGTTCGTCCACACGGATCTGCAGGTCGGCCACAGGCGCCGGGGGCCGCAGATCCCGCACGGAGATGTTCGCAGCCTGGGAGCAGCTCCCCTCGTTGCCCAGCAGGTCCACGGGACAGACTTTGTACTGCCAGGTGGTGAAGAGCTGATCCGGCGGGATGCTGGCCAAATCAAAGACATCCACCAGCCGGTCCGCGTAGAAGAACTGGCCCTGGGTGGTGGGATCCGTGGACTTTCCGGGCTGGATCAGACGGTAACCCGCGCTGAGGTTGCCGCTCACCTTGGGCGGGTTGACCAACTGCCACTGGTTGCCTGTGGCCGGCCCCTTGCGGTAGATGTGATAGCCGGCCACGTTGGGGTTCACCGGCAGAGTGGCCACAGGCCCGATGCCGCCGAACTGGAAGGGATCCAGGAGAACGTTCTGTTTCTGGGCGCGCTCCGTGGGCAGGTCCCAGAGGAGGAAGGCCGTGCCGTGGGCCTGGCGGTAGACCTGGGCCGCGTCCCAGTCGTAGCGTTCCGTGCCGGTGATGGGTCGGCCGCTGGGCGGGGTGCCCAGGTCCGCCGGCCCCTTGTAGACCGTGCCCTCCCGCAGGTTGGTGGGCGTGGCCAGCATGGCCACCGGGCTGATGGCCACCGGTCCGTAGATGGCCGCGTTGGGGTTGCCCTTGATCCGCACGTAGTACTCGGGCGTGGCCGTAGCCGGGACGGCGGTGTCCATGAAGCCCAACCCCACAGCCTGGGCGATCTCCGGATAGGCCTCGGCCAACAGGGCCACCCGGCCTGCGTTCTGGGGATTCTTCAGGAAGTTCAGCAGGGCCTGGTCATCGGGCAGGTTCAGGTCCGCCAGCTCCACGTTGCGCACCAGGTCCCGCACGTTCCCGGGGACGAGCGCCTGGAACGTGGCCAGGTCTGGAGCGGCCTTGGCCTCGCCGATCACTGTGAAGCTGCCGCTGCGATCCAGGCGACGCAGGACCTCAAAGGCGGTGTTCACGTCGGTCTTGCCGGCCACCCAACGCCAGTGGAGATAGATGCGCCGGGCCCGGGTCCTGCTGTCCTGGGCCCAGGAGAGGTCCAAACCGTCGCAGCGGATGCGCCAGGTCTGGGCCAAGGTGCTCACATCTTCCATTTCCACCACCCCGTCCTCGTCCAGATCTTGCTCCGGGTAGAGGGGCGATTGGCCCAAGCGGCTGGCCGCGGCCTGGATGTCCAGCACGTCCACCTGCCCCGCTGTACCCGGCTCCTCGAGGGATTGGACCCGGTCCGCGGTGCAGGGAGCGACGGGGGGTGTGCCGGGCAGGGCATCGTTGTCCTGGATAACCACGCGCACGGTGGCCGGGTCGCCCAGGCGGGCGTTTCCGGGCGCAGAGAGGCTGAGGTTGAAGGCCTCCTCGCTCTCCGGGTCGCTGTCATCCCGAATGGTCACCTGGACGGATTTGCGACTCTCGTCCGGGTTGAAGGTCAAAGTGGTGGAGATGGGGGTGTAGTCCTGGCCGGCCTGGGCCGAGCCATCCAGGGTGGCGACCTGCACGGTCACCGAGCCGAAGCCGCTGGGCCGGTCCGCCAGCTCCACGTCCACGGTGACTGCACTCACGTCCTCCCGCACCTTGAGGGTATCGGTCAACAGGCGCAGGACCGGACGATAGAGGGCCGCGTTGGTATTGCTGACCACCGTGCCAGAGGGCAAGGAAACACTCAGAACACCGTTGCTGGGGTTGAGGAGATAGTAGCCGGTCGGCGCCTGGAAGCGGAGCTGGTAACTCCCCGGCCGCAGGTCGCTGAACTCGAAAAGCCCATCGGCGTCGCTCTGAGTGGTGTCCAGCAGGGTGCTGCCGCTGGCGTCCCGCAGCTCCACCGTGGCCGAGATGACGCCGGACTCCTCGAGATCGAACTGGTTGTCCTTGTCCCGGTCCTCCCACACGGCGCCAGTGACACCGGCCGGTTGGTAGAGGCCCGCATCCATGTTCACCAGGGTCTGGCCGGAGGACAGAGTGAAGGGATCCGTGGCGCCAGTGTTGGGATCGGCGTCGCTGTCCTTCGAGTCGTCGCCGCCCTGGTCCTTGGGGCTCAGGGAGAGGGCGATGGGAGGGACGAACTCCACCTGGTAGGTGTCGGGCAGGAGGTTGCCGAAAGCGTAGCTCCCTCCCTGGCTGGCATCGGCCTGGGTTTCCGCGATGAAGCCTCGGGTGGTGGAGAAGAGGCGCACGACGATTTCGCCCAGGCCCGACTCACCGCTGTCCTGAATGCCGTCCGCGTCCGCGTCATCCCAGACCCGGCCGTGGACAGTGGCGGGCTGGACCACGGTGACGTTCACGCTGTCCTGCACCTGGATGGACTGCTCGTCCACCGTGTCTCCGGTCACTTCTACCCACTGCTGGTAGGTGGCGCTGGGGGCGTTCTCGGTACAGGTGTAGGATTTGACCGCGCCGGAAGCTAGAGAATCCAGGACGCGGTTGCAGTCCGCACCGGGCTGGGTGCTGGCCCCCACCTGCTGCCAGCTGGAGACGGCCAAGTTCAGAACCTTGCTTCCGCCGGTGTTGGTGACGGTGACGGTGAAGGTCACCGGCTGGCCGGCCAGCACCGCACCGGTCTCGGTGTGGGCTGTGATGTCCACGGTGATGCTTGGCCCCGGTGTCTGGGCCTGGACTGGGCCAGCAGCGCGTAGGACGAACCACAGTAGAGCCAGGAGCAGGGCTGCGGTCCACCTACCGCTGGAAAGCCATTTCTGAGGTTGCGAAAGGCCGATTTGGGACTTGGGGTGCAACATGGGTCGGTTCTCCTTACCTTCACACGGTTCTCTACGCCGATGGTTGGAGCCCAAACGGTCGGGGCCCAAAGGGTCGATCGATGGCGCCAAGATGGTTTCGGACACACCGCCCCGCTGGGGAGCAGGTGTATTCGAGGATAGATCGACGGTGTCTCAGGAGTGTCTCAAGGGCTGAGCACCGGCTATCGCCGAGTCGTCTGCCCGGCAACGCTGAACCCTCGCTCCTCCAGGTAGCGCTGGAGATACGTCACCAGGTCGTCGAAGTCGTCGAAGTACTTGACGACTTCACCGGCCCCCTCCACCACCTCGCTTCGCCATCCCGAGGGGCTGCCGGGCTCTTTCCAGAAACGTATGATGAAGGCCGCACGGCTCAGAGTGCTGGAAAACATACCGCCTCCCGCAAGGACATGGCCAGGATCGGGGGAATCCGGTGTCGTCTCAGCTTTTTCTACAACTGAGTTGTCTCAAACTTGTCTCACGGACTGGGCACCGCGGGGCGGGTTTCCTGGTCCGCGGCGCCAGGGGG
>WGCB01000045.1 GCA_015494005.1 Caldilineaceae bacterium | reverse complement strand
GCAGAAGGGAGTGCACGTCCTGGTGGAGGCCTTCAACCGCCTGCCCGACGGGGCGTCCCTGACCATCTACGGCAGCGAACCCTTCCCGGAGTACGCGGCGGAGGTGAAGGCCCTGGCCCGGCACCCTGGCATCCGCTTCGCCGGCCCCACCTCCTACGAGCAGGTGGGGGACGCCCTGGGCCAGGTGGACGCCCTGGTGGTTCCCTCCCTCTGGTATGAGAACTCCCCCCTGGTGATCCAGGAGGCCTACGCCGCGGGGGTGCCGGTAGTGGCCAGCCGCCTGGGCGCGCTGACCGAGAAGGTCCAGGACGGGATCACCGGCCGCCTCTTCCCACCTGGGGATGTGGAGGCCCTGGCCCGTCTCCTGGCGGAGCTGGCCGAGGAGCCGGCGCAGCTCAAGGCCCTGGCAGCCCGGGTCACGCCGCCGCCCACCATGCAGGAGCACGTCCAGGCGCTGGCCGCCATCTACCGGGAGCTCCTGGCTGCTTCTCCCCGCCAGGCCTAAGCCTGGATCCCCGGCTGTTTCCCCTCAAATTTTGGCTCTGGCCCGGTTTTCGGTGTAACATCGACAGGAGGCGCACGGCGCTGGCTGTGCGCTGTGGTGTGGAGAAACCAGCCAGGGCCCGGGATGACCAGGGCGAGATCAGGACGAGACCAGGACGAAACGAGGACAAGAACCATGGAAGTTTTCCTGAAAGGCGTTGCCGTGCTCCTGCTCCTGTTCGGCGCGGCCTATCCCATGGGGGCCTTGGTGAACCTGGCCACCCGGCTGACGAACAAGGACGCTCCCCGCTTGACCCCAGTTCAGGTGGGACTGCGTCTCTCCCTCATCGCCAGCGTGCCCCTGGCCGGGATCCTGGGTGGCCTGGCCGTCTTCGTGCCGGCCATCTGGGAGAGCAACATGCTGCGCATCCTGATCATCGCCGCAGCCGCCGCCTCCGCGGGTGATTTCATCGTCCTGGCCCTGCTGAGCCGCCTGGAGGCGTCCCAGACCGGGGATGGCTCCGACGCGAGCAGCCCAGCGCCGGACGGCCCGGAGCCGAACGCCTGGAACTCAGAGGAGGCCTAGTTGCCCGCTGCACTGCTCCTGGGACTCAGCCTGGGGCTGGGGGCCGGCCTCAGCCCAGGACCGCTCCTCACCCTGGTGATCACCGCCACCCTGGAGCGGGGCTTCGGTGCTGGCCTGCGGGTGGCCCTGGCCCCCTTCGTCACGGATCTGCCCATCATCCTGGCCACCCTCCTCTTCCTGAACAGCCTGCCGGACGTGGCCGTGGTGGGCCTGACCCTGGCCGGGGGCCTCTTCGTCCTCTACCTGGGCGTGGAGACGGTGCGGTCCGCGCCCAATGCAACCCTGGTCACAGATTCTTCCCTGGGCAGCCAGCAGGATCTGTGGAAGGGAGCCTTGGTCAACATGCTGAGCCCCCACCCCTGGCTCTTCTGGCTGACGGTGGGAGGGCCGTTGGTGCTGCAGCTCGGCCAGCGCTCCCTGGTCAGCGCCGGCCTCTTCCTGGCCGGGTTCTACGGCCTGCTGGTGGGCAGCAAGATCTTCGTCGCCTGGGCCATCGCCAGCGGACGCCGCTACCTGTCGGAGCGCTGGTACCGGCGGCTCCTGGTCCTGGCAGGGCTGGCGCTCATCGCCCTGGGCCTGCTCCTGGCCTATCAGGCCGTGTCCGGCCTGCCCCGTTGACCGCAACAATCAACCGTTTCCCATTTTTTCAGCAGGAAAGGCTCTCTCGCCATGACTTCACAGAGTTCATCGATCCAAGACAGCGCCGCCTCCAACAAGACCCAGCCTGTGCCGGTCCACATCGCGGCCATCTGCGGCAGCATGCGGGGCGAGCGCAGCTACACCCGCAAAGCCCTGGCCATCGCCCTGGAGGCGGCCCGCCAGGCCGGCGCTTCAGTGGACCTCATCGACCTGGCCGAGTATCAGCTGCCCTTCTGTAGCAGCCCGGAGGACACGGAGGACAACCCTCAGGTCCAGGACCTGAAGCGGCGGGTGAGCGCGGCCCAGGGCATCCTCCTGGGCTCGCCCGAGTACCACAACAGCTACAGCGGCGTGCTGAAAAATGCCCTGGATTTGATGGGCAGCGAGGAATTCAAGGGCAAGCTCTTCGGGCTGCTGGGCGTAGCCGGGGGCAGTGCCGGCGCCATCAACACCCTGGGGCACCTGCGGGT
>WGCB01000044.1 GCA_015494005.1 Caldilineaceae bacterium | reverse complement strand
GTCTCCTCCGGCCTGGTTGGGGGCATCGATCCGTAGCCGTAGCGCCCTGTGCATGGCGACCGTATTCGCTGCGACCGTATTCGCTGAAGGAAGGAGTCTCCCCCATGATTTCCACTCGGCCCCGGACCGTGCTTTCACCCCTGATCCGTGTTCTCTGCTGGCTCTTCGTCGTCTTCCTCCTGGGGCTGGGCCTGGCCTCCTGCGGCAACCGCGTGGCCCGGGGCCAGAGCCTGCCCGGCACCGGGACCATCCCACCTGTCCTCCCCGAGGACGCGGCCCGCTCCTCCTGGACGGACAGCGGCATCCTAGCGGACCAGGGCGATCGCATCCTGGACATCACCGCCTCGCCCGCCACCCTCACCCTGAGCGCCCCCCAGGACATCACCACCACCCTCGGCCTCTTCGCGGTGGACGCTCTCGCGGAGCCCAGCTTCGATGGCCTGACCCTGCTCACCGAGATGCCCACCGAGTCGGCCTTCACCATCCAGCCCGACGGCACGGCCCTCTTCACCTACTTCGACCTCTTCGATCCCTACTGGCGGGAGCGGGAGCCGGAGTGGAAGCAGGAGACCATCGACGGGAAAATCCAGACCATCGACCGGCTGTGGGACGACACGGTGCAGCCCAAGGTCCTCCTGGACGCCACGGCCAGCCAGCCCAACGACCTCCTCTACTGGCTGGACCCGGAGAACCAGGTCACCTTCTACGCCACCGGAACTCTCCAGTACTGCTTTTCCTTTGGCCGGCCCGTCCGCTCCTTCCGCCTGACGGATCCCAGCGGCTCCCTGCACACCGCTCTGGAGACCCCGCCTGGCTTCCGGGTGCGCCTCTCCGGGGACGGGGGCGCCAGCTGGGAGACCATCTGGACGGCCCCGGGCGAGGGGATGCACACGCCGGACGTCTCCCTGCCCAGCGGGCTCCAGGGGGTGCAGAGCCTCTGCCTGCGCTTCGATGGCGGCGGGGACACCTTCTCCATCCGCCGCCTCTACCTCACCGTGGGCTTCCAGGCGCCGACCCTGGCCACGGTCTACACCCGCTTCCCCGCCGGTGACCGCATCATCCAGTACCAGGACAAGGGCCTCGTCCCGCCCCGGGCCATCCTCTTTTGGGACGATCCGGCCATCGCGCCGGCCCGGAGCCACGTCACCTACCCCAGCGCCGGCCCCACCATCCAGGAAACCCCGGACAAGCTGGAGGTGCGCTTCCCCGGCCAGATCCTCCTGGAGTTCCCCCGGAATCTGGTGGGCGCGCCGGGCCAGCTGAGCCGCCTGGTCATCGGCCAGCAGACGGTGCTCAAGGCCCCGCCCCGCCAGCCCTGGACATCGGCCGGGGTGGTCACCCTGCTGGACGGAACGGCCAGCCCCATCACGTCCCGGGCCGACTGGGAGATGTCGCGCAACAAGTACCTCTCCTCTGGCAAGTGGGACACCACCTGGAGCCGCAGCCAGCGTCGCCTGCCCCTGGAGCTGGCCACCTTCCAGCATGCCAAGGTGGTGGGAGACGAGGTGGTCCTGACCTGGACGATAACCGACAGCGGCAAGACGGGCGCCCTGGAGTGGATCTTCAGCCAGGAAGAGACCAGCGTGGCCAGGCAGCGTTTCCCCGGCGTGGGCATGCGTCTGCGGGTCAGCGGGGCCGGGCTGAAGAACGCCCAGAGCGTCCAGCTCACCTTCCCCCTGGTCATGGCCCGGAACGACTGGCAGGTGGAGCAGTTCTTCCGGGTGCTCTCCGAGGAGCCCTTCACCTTCCAGGGCGCGCCCCGCTATCCTCGGGCCCGCTGGTTCGGCGAGAGCCAGTCCTTCGTCTTCCGCAGCGGACCGGGCCGCACGGTCCTGGCCCTCTTCCAGGATCCCGTGGCGGCCACGGTGCGCCTGAGCGAGGAGGAGGGCCGTCACGTCTACGATTTCGACATCCCCCTGGGCGTGGGCGACACCCGGGAGACGCCGAAACTCCTCTGGTTCGCCACACCCAAGGGCGGGGCGGAGCGGCTGACGGTCAACGACATCTGGGCCCAGCTCTTCGAACAGGTCAAGAGTGGCTACAGCGTGGACGCAGGGGTGGTGGCCTCCCGGCCGGTGCCCTCCGTGGTCTGGAACCTGCCCCTGGAAGAGGGGGCCTGGTTCGACCAGTTCCGGCAGGTGCAACTGCCCCGAGCCGAGGAAGCGGGCATCCGCAACGTGATCATCCAGACCCCCTGGGAGAGCGACGTGGAGCACCCGCCCCATCCCAAGCTCGGGTCTG
>WGCB01000043.1 GCA_015494005.1 Caldilineaceae bacterium | reverse complement strand
GATCTTGGCCACGAAGACGTCCAACTGGCCGCCGAAGCTCCCCTGGATGGGGTCCTTGGTGGGGAAGTCGCTGGAGGCAGTCATGCCGGCCACGTAGGCGTTGCCCGCGCTGTCCACGGCCACCGCGCTGCCGTGATCCGACTCGCTGCCGCCCAGGGTGGTGGCGTAGACTACCGAGTCGCCCCCGGCGCTCAGCCGAGCCACGAAGGCGTCGCTGCTCACCGCGCTGGTGCTGGCGGCCTGCAGGGCGCTGCTGGTGGGGAAGTCGGTGGAGAAGGTGTCGCCGGCAATGGTGACGCTGCCGTCCGGGCCCAGGGCGATGCCGAAGCCCTTGTCCGCGTTGGCCCCGCCCAGGTAGGTGCTGTAGACCAGGGCATCCCCGGCCGCGTTGACCTTGCTCACGAAGGCGTCGTAGTTGCCCCCGTGGCTGGCCTGGACCGGGTTCTGGGTGGGGAAGTCGCTGGACTTGGTGGCGCCCACCAGGATGGCCTCGCCGCTGCTGGTCACCGCCAGGCCGTCGCTCACGTCCTCACCGCTGCCGCCCAGGTAGGTGCCGTAGACCAGGGCGCTGCCGCTGCTGTCCACCTTGAGCAGGAAGGCATCCATGTCCCCGGCAGGATCGGTCTGCAGCGCGCTGGACGTGGTGGGGAAGTCGGTGGAGAGGGTGTCGCCCGAAACGTAGGCGTTGCCGTCCCCGTCCACCGCCACGTCCTCGGCTGCGTCGTAGCTGTTGCCGCCCAGGAAGGTGCCGTAGACCACGCCGTTGCCAGCGCTGTTCACCTTGACCAGGAAGCCGTCCAGGATGCCGCCGCCGTAGCTGCTCTGCAGGCTGCCGAGCAGGGCGAAGGGGTTGGAGGCCGTCGCGCCCACCACGTAGGCGTTGCCGGACCCGTCCACCGCGATGCCGTTGCCCTCTTCCACGCCCGGGCCGCCCAGGTAGGTGCTGTAGACCAGGCTGTCCCCGGAGGCGCTGAGCTTGGCCACGAAGGCGTCATCCACGCCCCCGTTGGCGCTCTGGAAGGGATTCTGGGTGGGGAAGTTGGTGGAGTCGGTGCTGCCCACGATGTAGATGTTCCCCGCGCTGTCCAGGGCCACACCATTGCCTTCCTCGTCCTGGCTGCCGCCCAGGTAGGTGCTGAAGAGCAGGGCGTCCCCCGCGGCGTTGATCTTGGCCACGTAGACGTCGTCGTTGTGGACGGAATCATCCAGCGCGTCCTGGACCGGGAAGTCCGCGGAGTCGGTGGTGCCGACCACCACCACATTGCCGGATCCATCCACCGCGATGCCCTCGGCGTCCTCCATGCCGCTGCCGCCCAGGTAGGTGCTGTACTCCACCGTGGGGTCGATGGTCAGGGCGTAGGCCGGGTTGTAGCTGCCCAGGACGAAGTGGACCGCGCCGCTGGCGGTGATCCCGTAGGCCACTTCCACCGGCACCCGCCGCCCCTGGATCGTCTGCCAGGCCACCGGGGCCCGCTCCACCAGGGTGGCGCCGCCGTTGGCCAGCTGGATCTCCAGGTCCCCGGTGGCCGAGTTCACCTGGACGCCCTCCACTCCCTGGTGCTGCCAGCGGATCTGGCTGGGATCCGCGCCGGGGGCCACGGTGTAGGTGCCCTTGAGCCGGCCACTGGCGCCGTCGTAGCGTAGGTCAATGCCGGGATAGAGCTCCTGGTAGACCACTCCCGAGTAGGTGGGCAGGCCCGTGCGCCACTGGGCCGGGTCGTTGCCCCGGAAGTAGTTCACCGTGCCGGGCAGGCGCTCGCCGCCGGTGATGATGGTGTCCGGGTTGGCCCCCTGGAAGCGCATGCGCACCACCGCGGAGCCGTCCCTGGCGCTGGGCAGGCGCAGGACCACTTCCTCGGGCGTGAAGAAGAGGGTGCCGCCCATGTCGTGGGCCTGGAAGCGCACGGCCGGGTCCGTCTGGCCAGCGTTGGGCACGAAGGCCAGGGGCAGCTGGCTCAGATCGAGCTGAACCGAGGTGCTGCTGATCCCTGCTCCTCCCGTCAGCGATTGTGCGACCATGAGCCAGATCACGCCCAGGATCGCCACCAGGCTCAGAGCCAGGCTCCGGCCTCGATTCAAGCGAAGTGGACGCATCTGTTGGGTTGGGAGATACATGCCGGTTTCCTCCTTTTGGTTTGTTGCCGTTTTCGGTTGGCGGCGTGAATATTTGGTGTGTGATGATAGCGTGATGAGCGGCTGGGTTCGATGGATCTCTTCCCTCTAAACCGGCCTCTGGATGGATTGCCGTTGAACGAGAGCTGTTCCACGGATCTGAACGCAACTCTGCCCGTTTCGTCACGGGATCTGGAAAAATTGACCACAAATTCCTGCATGGATCAGGGGCTCTCTCTGGGAGTGTCCTCCTCCTCGGGCCAGCGCCAGGCCCGCACCCGGGCGATGGGCCCCTCCACGGCCAGGGCCGCCGCCAGATCCGGCCCCAGATCCAGGGCCATCAAGGACCAGCGGCTCGCCTCCTCCGGCTGGCCCCGGAAGCCCAGCAGGGCTGGCGGATCGCCCGGCGCCAGGGAGACGTGGAAGTCCTCCAGGGGGATGGAGAGCCCCTCGCCCCGAGCCTTCAGGTAGGCCTCCTTCCGGGTCCAGCAGTTGAAGAAGCCCAGGGTGCGCTCCTCCGGGGGCAGGGCGGCCAGGCTGGTCTGCTCCTCCAGGGCGAAAAAGTGGCGAGCGATGTCCTGGACCTTCATCTCCGCCTGGATGGGCTCCAGATCCACCCCCACGGCCCGGCCCCGGGCAAAGGCAAGGAGGGCCAGCTCCCCTGCGTGGGCCAGGTTGAACTCCAGCCCGGTGGCCCGGCGCAGCTCCCCTGGCAGGGCTGGCTTGCCGAACGCGTTGTAGGCGAAGCGCACCTCCCAGGGATGGATGCCCAGATAGCCAGCCAGCAGGGTGCGCAGGATGCCCCGGGCCAGGATGAAGCGGCGGCGATCCGCCGGGAAATGGAAGCGCTGGGCTCGTTCCTGCTCCCCGGCGCAGAGCAGGGTGCGGAAGTGCTGGATCCGGGCCGGGGACGCTTCCAGCCGGGCCAGCCAGATGTGCACCTCGTCCGGGCCCAGCTCCGGAGGCCGGTTGCGGACGGGCCACTGGCTCGCGGGGGGCAGGGATGGCCTCATGGCTGCTTTCGGGCAATGGTGTAGAGCTCCTGCCCCAGGGTCCTCAGGAGCAGAGGCTCGGCGCTGGTCAGGAAGAAATGGTCCCCGGGCAGCATGCGCAGGACGAAGCGCCCCTGGCTCTGCTCCTGCCAGGCCTGGAGATCCTCCCGGGGCACGTGGCTGTCCCCCAGGCCGCCGAAGGCCGAGACCGGACAGGGCAGGGGCGCCGCTTCCTGGTAGCCGTAGGTCTCGCAGAGTTCAAAATCCGCCCGCAAGATGGGCAGGAAGAGGGCCCGCAGCTCGGGATCGGTGCGCACCTCTTCCGGCGTTCCGTTCAGCTCGAAGACCTTGGCCAGGAACTCCTCATCGGGCAGCGGGTGGATGGGCTCGTCCTGGGGCGGGAGCTGGGGCGCCCGGTGGCCAGAGACGAAGAGATGGGCTGGGCTCAGGCCCCGTTCCCGGACCAGATGCCGGGTCAGCTCGAAGGCGATGAGGCTGCCCATGCTGTGGCCGAAGAAGGCGAAGGGTCGGTCCAGCAGGGGCGCCAGCCCCGCGGCCAGGGCCTCCACCAGGGCCTCCATGCGCCGGAAAGGCTCCTCCCGGATGCGGTTCTCCCGGCCGGGGAGCTGCACCGGGCAGACCTCCACCTGGGGAGGCAGGCCCTGGGCCCAGGTGCGGTAGAGGGAGGCGCCGCCCCCCGCGTAGGGGAAGCAGAAAAGACGGATCCGGGCCGCTTCCTGGGGCCGGTGGTAGGCCAGCCAGGGATTGCCTGGCCGGGCGGTCTGGGTGGTCGTGGTTCGTGGCATCCAGTTCATGGTCGAGAGGTTCATAGTTGAGTCGCGGAAGCTCCTGGGTCGGTCACTGGCCTGTGGGCACCGGCGGGATGGGCTCCTCCAACTCCGAGTCCAGGGGCGTGGTCATCGGCGCCTCTGCCTGGACGCCCTCCGGCGCATGGTCCTCGGGGAGGTTGGCAGTCGGGCTCGTCTCCTCGGGAGGCGCTTCGTAGGCCAGGAAGCGGCGGTAGTCCCGGTTCAGGGCGATGAGCCCGGCCAGGCTCCCGGAGATGAGGCCGCTGCCCACGTAGATCAGGGGGATGTTCTGGTTCAGCAGGTCCGCCACGATGCCGCTCATGCCCATGGCGATGGGCGTCAGGCCCCCGGCGATGGTCCCCAGCAGGCCGAAGACCCGTCCCCGGATGACGCCCGGCGTGGTGATCTGCAGGATGGTGGTCAGGTTCACCACCACGAAGCCGCCCATGATCCCGCCCAGGAAGGCCAGCACCAGGGCCTGCCAGGGGACCCCGACCAGGCCCAGGGCGGCGATGCCCAGGGATTCCATGGCCAGGAAGAGCATCATGAAATGGGCCCGGCGGCGCGGCGTCAGGTTGAGCATCCCGGCCAGGACGTAGCCTCCCATGGAGCCCAGGCCGTAGGCGGCCAGGATGAAGCCGTACCAGTCCGGCGGGCTCTGCAGGTGCTCCTCCACGTAGAAGGGCAGGAGGACGATCACCGGTACCTGGAAGAAGTTCATCAGCGCGGAGACGAAGACCAGCTCTCGCATGCCCTTGCGGCGCCAGACGTAGCGGAAGCCCTCCACGATGTCGTCCCGGAACTGGCGGAAGAGCCCGCGCCAGTCCGGGGCTCGGTCCGGGATCTCCTGGGGGATCTGGATGAAGCTCTCGCTCAGGGCGGAGAAGAGGTAGCTGATGCCGTCGAAGAGGAAGAGGATCGGCGCGCCGAAGAGCCGGTAGAAGGTGCCGCCCAGGCCCTGGCCGATGAAGAGGGTGAGCTGCTGGGTGGTCTGGCCCAGGGAGTTGGCCTGGTGCACTCGGGCTTTGGGCACCAGATCCGGGATGGCGGCTACGATGGCCGGCTCGAAGAAGGAGCGGAGGACGGAGTTGATCAGCGAGACCAGGAAGAGCCCGGCCAAGATCAGGTTGGTGGCGTCGGGCATGGTGAAGAGCAGCGCGGTCAAAGCCAGGATGGCCAGCCCGTTGAGCACGTCGCTCAGGACGATGATCTTGCGCCGGGAGAAGCGGTCCGCGATGGCGCCGCCCAGGGGCCCCAGGATCACCCCGGGCAGGGTGGAGACCATGAGGATGAGCCCCAGGAGGGTGGCCGAGTCCGTGGCGTGCTTGACCCAGAAGATCAGGGCCACGTTGAAGGCCTGGGAGCCCAGGCGGCTCACGGTCTGCCCCTGCCAGAGCAGGAAATAGTTTCGGTTCAGCAGGCGAGTTGGCGGTTTCATGGTTGGCCTTGGGCCGGCGCCAGGAGACGCAGGACGGTCGGGCGATCACTTCCAGTCCAGGATGTTCGTGTCACGTGGCGTAGCCCCACACCTCGAAGTTCCGTGCCAGCACCTGGGCAATGCGGCTGCGCAGGGAAGGCTCCAGCTCCGGGTGGCGGTTCTTGCGGTAGCCGGCCAGCCCCTGGACGTAGGTCCGCAGCCGGGGTTCCATCCGGGCGTAGCCGGGCAGCCCCAGGGCCTCGTAGATCTGGGCCACCTGGCCCACGGGATCCTGTTCCAGATCCTCGAAGCGCACCTGGTGCAGGCGACCAGAGGGAATGGCCCTGGTTTGGGCGAAGTAGGCGTCGTACATGAGACGGAAGCGACGCAGGATCCCCAGGTCCAGCGTGTCCGCGCGGGGGCGCTGGAGGTGGGAGCGGGCTACCGCGGTCTGGTACAGGCGTCGGGTGGACTGGAAGACCGTGTACGGATTCCGGTAGATGTGGACGAAGCGGGCGTCCGGGAAAAGCTCCAGGAGCAGCCGGATCCGGGCGGTGTGGGGCGGCGACTTCAGCACCAGGGGCCGGTCGTACTTCAGGGTCAACTTGCGTAGGAAGGTGAGCAGCCCTTGCTTCCAGGCCTCCGTCTCCTCCGGGGTGGCCTCCTCGAAGGTGAAGAAGCGGTCGTAGAAGGCCTCGTTCCGGGGGAAGCTCCAGCTCAGGACCGGCGAGCGCAGGCTGAGGATGGAGACGCCGAACTCGTCTTCCCCGGGGCTCTGGGCCGTGACCTCCATGTTGTCCATGGGGCGCTTCTGGGGCTCCCCGTCCGCCAAGGCCGGAGCCAGGGCCTCCTCTCGGAGCAGGAAGGTGTGGGGGTTGGAGACCTGGAAGAGGTTCGGGTAGGCGAACTGCTC
>WGCB01000042.1 GCA_015494005.1 Caldilineaceae bacterium | reverse complement strand
GCCCGGGAGCGGTCTGTTTCTGGAACAACCACCAATCCACGATCCCCGGAGGCAACCATGAAGATCGCACTGGTCTCAGACACGGTTTCGACCGACGACGCCCAGATCTCCCGCCACTTTGGCCGGGCTCCCTACTACGTGGTCATCACCCTGGAAGAGGGCCGAGAGGTGGCCCGGGAGGTCCGAGAGAAGCCCACCCACAGCCACGGTCACGGCCACCACGAGGAGCACAACCACGACGACATCCACCAGGCCATGCTGGCCCCCATCCAGGACTGCGATGTGCTCATCGCCGGGGGCATGGGCATCCCCATGGAGAAGATGGCCCGCCGCAGGGGCATGGAGGTGGTGTTGACCCGGCTGCGCTTGGTGGACGAGGCGGTGAAGCAGTATCTGGCTGGCGAGCTGGTCCACGAGGCCCGGTTGGCCCACATGCCCGGCCGCCACTGAGCCGCCCCCAGGACGACACCCAGGACGACAAAGGGCTGGCGGAGCACTCCCAGTCTGCCCCGCCAGCCCTCCAACAGCCATCTTGATCCGCCCATGCCCGGCTCAGTGAGCACCCCATGAGCCCATCCGCGACCACATCCACGCCCCTCCCTACGGCCCCAGGAAGCGCCGAGCTGCCCGAGCGCTCCCAGGAGATCGCCCAGTTCCAGGCGGACGTGGAGCGTTTCTACCGGCGCAACTTCCTGGCCGGGCTGGTTCACGGCGTCTTCTTCCAGATCGCCGACGCCTTCGGCAACATCCACACGGTGCTGCCCACCTTCGTGGCCACGCTGACCCCCTCCATGGTGGCCGTGGGCCTGATGGCTGCGGTCCAAGGGGTGGCCCAGGTGCTCCCCCAGATGTTCACCGCCTATCTGCTGGAGGATCGCCCCCGGAAGAAGCCCTACCTGCTCTGGATCATCACCGTGCGCTGGGTCTCCTGGCTGGTCCTGGCCTGGCTCACCTATGCCTACGGCGCCCAACGGCCCGGGCTGGTCCTGGGGGTGTTGGTGACCCTCTTCAGCCTCTTTGCCCTGGCCGGGGGCATGGGCGCGGTGGTCTACGCGGACGTCTTCGCCAAGGCCATCCCCGCGGAGCGACGCGGGCGCTTCACCGGGCTGCGCCAGCTCATCGGCTATGCCCTGGCCATCGGCGCCGGCTACGTGGTCAAGCTCATCCTGGGCAACCCAGGACGCTTCCCCTACCCCAGCAACTACGCCCTGATCTTCCTGCTCAGCGCCGGGACCCTGCTCATCGCCTTCACCGGCTTCGCCCTGATCCGGGAGCCGGTCTACCCGGTGCAGCGGGTTTCTCGCTCCCTGGGGGAGCTGCTGCGCCGGGCCTGGGGCCTGGCCCGGATCAACGCCAACTTCCGTCGTCTGCTCTGGGCCCGGGCCCTGGTGACCGCGGGGCTGGCCCTGGCTCCCTTCTATGCGGTCTACGCCAAGCAGGCGGTGGGCATCGATCCAGGCACGGTGGGGCTCTACCTCTCCGCCCAGATGGCCGGCGCGGCCCTCTCCAACCTGCTCTGGGGCTGGATGGGGGATCGCTTCGGCAACCGCACGGTCATCCTGGGGACCTCGGTGGCCGGTGGGCTGGCGCCTCTGCTGGCCCTGGCCGCCCCTTGGATCAGCCCCCTGCTCTTCCTGCCTGCCTTCTTTTTCCTGGGCGCCACCATCAGCGGCATGCGCCTGGGTTTCCCCAATCTCCTCCTGGAGATGGCCTCGGTGGAGCTGCGGCCCACCTGCGTGGCCCTGCAGAACACCCTCCTCACCCCGGTCACCTTGCTGCCCCTGCTGGTGGGTGGCCTGGTCTCCGCGGTCTCCTACCCGGTCCTGCTCCTGAGCGGTGGCCTGCTCATGGCGGCCAGCCTCTGGTTCGGCCTGGGCCTCCAGGATCCCCGGCACCGGGGTGAGGGCGCTTGCCTGAGCTGACGCCCCTCTTCGTCGATCCCATCTCTCACCCGAACGCAGCCCGAAACTCCCGCACTGCCTTTTCCCCGTTCCGGGCCAGCCCGGCGTAGAAGCGCTCCCGATCCTGGTTGCGGTAGTCCAGCCGCTCCACGTGGAAGGGGGCCACTCGCTCCCCGGCCCGGCGGCGATCCAGCACCTCCAGGAAGTAGTCCAGGGCGTTGGCCACGCTGTGGGAGTCGGTCCAGTCGGACTTGTAGACCGGCATCCCAGCCTTGTTGAAGATCCAGGTCATGTTGGGCATGGAGCCGTAGGCCCGATGGCAGGCCCCGTCCAGGCTGTCCACCAGGATGGGCCGGCTCACCCCCAGGACGTCCCGCAGGGCCTGGGCATGGCGGAACTTCTGCTCCATGGAGGTGAGATGGGGGTAGTGTTCCCCGGGGTGGGCCTCGTGGGTGTAGACGAAGACCGAGCCCACGTCCCGAGCCGCGTAGGCCTGGGCGATGGCATTCATGGATGGCGCCGCCATCCCGCAGTAGGGTCAGGTGAAACTGCCGAACTCCACCACCGTGTAGGCGTGCTGGGACCAGTGGTCGGAGAGGCGGGTCTC
>WGCB01000041.1 GCA_015494005.1 Caldilineaceae bacterium | reverse complement strand
GCCTACGAGTCGGTGAAGATCGGCAACCCTCTGGAGGAAGGCGTGCTGGTGGGCCCGCTGATCAACGAGCAGGCGGTGGAGAACTACCTCAACGCCATCAAGCGGGCCCAGGCCGAGGGCGGACGCCTGGTCTACGGCGGCCAGGTGGTGGAGATCCCCGGGCTGGAGGGGGGCCACTACGTCATGCCCACCATCATCGAGGGCGCGCCGGAGATGGACATCGTCTGCGAGGAGACCTTCGCGCCCATCCTCTACGTGCTCAAGTTCCGCACCCTGGAGGAAGGCGTGCGCATCCACAACAGTGTGCCCCAGGGCCTCTCGTCGGCCATCTTCACCACGGACCTGCGGGAGGCGGAATACTTCCTCTCCCATCGGGGCTCGGACTGCGGCCTGGCCAACGTGAACACCAGCACCGCCGGCGCGGAGATCGGCGGGGCCTTCGGTGGGGAGAAGGAGACGGGCGGTGGCCGGGAGAGCGGCAGCGACGCCTGGAAGGTCTACGCCCGGCGCCAGACTGTGACCATCAACTACGGCTACGACCTGCCCCTGGCCCAGGGCGTGAAATTCGACATCTGAGGTCGCCAGGCCAGGCTGACAGGAGCAAAAAACGGACCACGCGTCGGGGGCGCGTGGTCCGTTTCTGTTTTCGATGATTTCCCCAGGCGTGCCGGGGCAAGCAGCCGGTTGCCCCTACTGCACCCCGTCCACCAGATGGGCCACCACGATGACCCGGTGGGTGTTGCTGGTCTCCGGCCAGCAGCTGACCAGGGTCAGGCGGCTGTCGTCGAAGGGCTGGATCCACTGGGCGTTCTGCCGCCGCTGCTCCGGGGTGGCGCCGACCTCGGGCAGGATCATCACCTCGTCCACCTGATAGGTGAACTGGCGTCCGCCCGCCCAGACCGTGACCGTGTCCCCGGCCTCCAGGGTGTAGAGCTTGCGGAAGACCGCGCCCTTGATGTTGTTGTGGCCGCTGATGACCACGTTGCCGGAGCTGCCGGGCAGGGCGCTGTTCTTGTGCCAGCCGGCCGCGTAGTCCGCCACCTCCCAGACGCTCTTCTTGCTGCCGTCCGCCAGGGTGATCTGCTGCCAGCCCACGGGGATGACCGGTGTGTCCACCTTGATGGCCGGGATCTCCAGCCGCTCGGGCAGCGCCGGGATCTCCGTGCCCAGGGAGGCGCCAGCCAGCGGCGCCACCGGCCCCTGGGACGGGTTCACGGAGATGGCGATGCCGTCCTCGCCCTCGGGCAGGGCGGCGGGAGCCTCTGCCAGGTCCGCATCCTTGACCAGAGCGGGGCCTGCCTCGGCTTTGGCGCCACCGCACCCGGCCAGGAGCAGGGCCAGGGCCGTCAACGCCAGGAGCAGGAAAAGCCCGGGGCGAAGCGGGGCATTGCGACGAGGGTTTCGATTGGGTCGTGGGTCTTGCGTCATGGATGGTTTCGCCTTCGATGTTGTTCGCAGGTTCGCTCGAATGGGCTCAGGCAGCCCTGGGCCGATGGGCGCTCCTCCTCACCATAGCACGCAGAGCGGGCCTCCGGCAGATAGACCAAGGTCCCTGGTTGGCGGACGATGGTCCTTTCCTGGGCCCCTCGCCGGACAGGGACGCTCACGCCTCCTCCGGCTCGGCCACCTGATCCGCGTAGACGCCCCGATAGCTGGGAGGCAGCATCCGGGCCAGGGTGACCATGAGCTGCTCGGTGTAGAGGTGCAGCTGCTCCATGCTGTGACGTCCCGGGGGCAGCTCCACGAGGGTGCCGAAACGCACATGGATGGCCGGTCGGCGCAGGCGTTTCCAGCAGTGGAGGGCCTTCTCCTGGCCGTAGGCCACCGCCGGCAGGATGGGAGCCGGAGCCCGGGTGGCCAGGTAGGCCACGCCCTCGTGCCCCTGGATCAGCCCCCCGGTGCGGCTGCGGGTGCCCTCCGGCGCCATGGCTAGGATACCCCCGGAACGCAGGACCGTCAAGGCCTGGCGCAGGGCCCGGCGATCCGGTTGACCCCGGGCCACGTAGATGGCTGTCCCCACCGCGCTCAGGGCCCAGTTGATGCCCGGCACCCGCTGCCATTTGTCCGCGGCGAAGACCACTGCCCGGCGGGGCAGGAAGCTGAACATCACCGGCGCGTCCAGCAGGGAGAGGTGGTTGATGGCCAGGATGAACGGCCCAGTGCGGGGGATGTGCTCCAGGCCCTCCACGTGCACCCGGGCCAACAGCCGCACCAGAATCTGCACCACCCGCTGGATCCAGCGCTGCAGGGGCGACCATCTGCTGTAGTCAACGTGGGCATAGTCGATTTTGGATGTCATCGTTCTTCCCCGAACAGTGGGAGGTGAGGGATCCAGGGTGGAAATGGCTGTCGATGCGACGATCTGCGGGGGAGGTGTGGGAAATGGCGCGGCTGCCGGCGTCGGTGTCCGCTCAGCGGATGATGCGCCGCCCCTGGGCCACGGCCCGGACCTGCTCCACTGGGCCGCCCACCGGGGCCAGGACGGCGATGAAGGTGGTCTCCCCGCCTCGGGGGATCACGTTGTGCTCCGGGACCACCTTGCGCATGGCGATCACCCGGCCCAGGGGATCGTAGGCCGTGAGGACCACCTGCACGCTCACCGCCTCCTCCGGCCCGATGTTGCGCACCCGTCCCCGCACGGTGTAGGAGGCGTACCGCTCCCCCTCCGTCTCCAGGTCAAAGACCTCCAGGTCCCGGTAGTAGCTGCCCACGTAGGCCGGCACCGCGCTGATGGGGAAGGCCTGGTAGCTGGCGAACTTCCCCGGCAGCTCCCCGAAGAGGATGGCGAAGGGGGCCGTCTCCTCCACGTCCACCAGATCCAGGCCCACCAGCCCGTTGGCCCGGGCGATCTCCCCGTCGTTCTCGTCCAGGAGAGCCACGGCCACCCGCACCTGTTCCAGGGGCTGCCCGCTGTCGTTGAGCACCTCCCCCAGGACCCAGAGCCCGCCGATGGCCGTCTCGCTGAAGTGGAGGTTCTGCACCGTCACCGGCAGGGGCGTAGGGGTGGGCGTGGCCAGACCTTCCGCCTCCGTTTCCTCCCGGCGGGGGATGATGAGCTGCTGGCCGATCTGCAGGGAGCGGGGGTCCAGGATGCCGTTGGTCTCCTGGAGCGCGGCCAGGTCCACGTCGAAGCGCTGGGCGATGGCCAGCAGGTTGTCCCCGGGCTGGATGGTGTAAATCACCGGGGTGGGGGTGATGGTGGGCGTGGGGGCTGTCTCTTATACACATCTGACGCTGC
>WGCB01000040.1 GCA_015494005.1 Caldilineaceae bacterium | reverse complement strand
TGCCACCCAGGACGCCCGTCTCGATCCACTTCTTGGCGTTGTCCCAGGCGCCACCGGCGTTGGCCATCATCACCGCCAGCATGAAGCCGGAGGCGATGGAGCCGATGAGCAGGCCAGCCAGGGCCTCGCCGCCCAGGAGGAAGCCCACGATCAGGGGCACCAGCACCGCCAGCAGGCCTGGAACCACCATCTCGCGCAGGGCG
Source organism: Caldilineaceae bacterium (assembly GCA_015494005.1). Classification (GTDB taxonomy): domain Bacteria; phylum Chloroflexota; class Anaerolineae; order Caldilineales; family Caldilineaceae; genus S144-5. The sequence goes on along the minus strand of WGCB01000040.1, from coordinate 2,335 downwards.
CTCTGGGTGCTGATGGCCACACAGCTCCGGTAGTCCGGCTTGCCCGTGCCCTCCATCAGCCCGGGGATCTCCTTGAACTGGCGGCGCACCTCCTGGACGATCTTGTAGGCAGCCTGGCCCACGGCGGTCATGGTCAAAGCGGCGAAGAGGAAGGGAAGCATGGCGCCGATGAGGATGCCGGGGATCATCACCGGGTCCAGCAGATCCAGGCTCTCGATCCCTGCGGCCTCGGTGTAGGCGGCCATGAGGGCCAGGGCGGTGAGCACCGCGGAGCCGATGGCGAAGCCCTTGCCGGTGGCCGCGGTGGTGTTGCCCAGGCTGTCCAGGGCGTCGGTCCGCTCCCGGACCTCCGGGGGCAGGTGGCTCATCTCGGCGATGCCGCCGGCGTTGTCCGCCACTGGGCCGTAGGCGTCCGTGGCCAGGGTCACGCCCAGGGTGCTGAGCATGCCCACCCCGGCCAGGGCGATCCCGTAGAGGCCGGCGTCACCGCCCAGCCAGAGGCTGAGCAGGATGGCGACCACCACGATCAGGGTGGGGGCCACGGTGCTGATCATGCCGATGGCCAGGCCCTGGATGATGAGGGTGGCGGCCCCGGTCTCCGCGGCCTTGGCGATGGTCTGGGTGGGTTTCTCCGTGTAGCTGGTGTAGTACTCGGTGAAGTAGCCGATGCCGTTGCCGGCCAGCAGGCCCACCAGCACGATGAAGAAGAACTTCCAGGGCGCTCCGGTGAGGAGGATGACCAGGGCCACCAGGAGGAGCACCAGGCCCGAGGCGCCGTAGATGGCTCGCCGCAGGGTGCCCAGCAGATCCTCCTGGGAGGCGCCTTCCTCGGCCTTCACCAGGAAGGTGCCGATGAGCGCGGCGATGACGCCCACGGCCGCCACCAGGAAGGGCAGGACCACGCCGGTGCCCCCTTCCATGGCCGCGACGCCCAGGGTGGCCGCGGCGATGATGGAGCCGCTGTAGCTCTCGAAGAGGTCCGCGCCCATGCCGGCCACGTCCCCCACGTTGTCCCCCACGTTGTCGGCGATGACGGCGGGGTTGCGGGGGTCATCCTCGGGGATGCCCTGCTCCACCTTGCCCACCAGGTCCGCGCCCACATCCGCGGCCTTGGTGTAGATGCCGCCACCCACCCGGGCGAAGAGCGCGATGCTGCTGGCTCCGAAACCGAAGCCGGTGATGTACTTGACCACCTCTTCCTGAGGCAGGCCCAGCACCTGGGCGAAATAGACGTAGAGCAGGGTCATGCCCAGCAGGCTGAAGCTGACCACGGCCATGCCCATGATGGCGCCGCTGCTGAAGGCGGCCCGCAGACCGTCGTTCAGGCTGCGGCTGGCCGCGGCCGCGGTGCGCACGTTGGCTCGCACCGCCGTGTACATGCCCAGGTACCCGGCCGCGCCCGAGGCAATGGCCCCAGCCACGAAACTGAGAGCCGTCTGCCAGCTCAAGAAGGCGGCAATGATGGCCGCCACAACCACCACGAACCCGGCCAGGTAGGTGTACTCGCGGTTCAGGAAGGCTGCGGCGCCCTCTTGGATGGCCGCTGCGATCTCCTGCATCGTCTGGTTGCCCGTGTCCATGCTCAACACGCGTCGCAGCTGCCACACCACGTAGATCAGGCCAACCAAGGAGATGGCCATGGCAAATCCAATCGCTGACATTCCTTGTAACACGCTCTCCTCCTTTGAAGCTCGCTATCACTTGCTACCGGCCGTTCGCCGGTGAGAACCTGGGCGCGGACTGGCCGCGTCGCAAGGTGTTGGGGGCAATTTCGGGGGACACATCCAGGAGACGGGGCGCTTGCGGCACAACAAAAAAGCCTCTGCCAGGAGCAATTCCTGTACGCAGAGGCTCGAGGGAGCCTGCTGCCACTTCCTCGTAGCATCCACCCATTCGGCCGGAAAGGCGATCTTGGCGTCTCTTCACCGGGCGCACCCAGATCGAGGCTTTGTGCCCCCAGGCTTGTGTCTGGTTTCACAAAGATGGCCTGTCGAGCTATTTTAGTAGAAGCCCCTGGGGAAGTCAAATTATGTTGGCGAACGGGATCTGTGTATCCTGAAGCCGTGAAGGAGGCTCGAAATTCGGTCGGGTCGCCTTGCGCGAGGGAACACTAAAGGGGGACAAGCCAAATGAAAAATTTCACAAACGTTTCCTCTGGCCAAGGGTCAGGAGATGCTGGGGTGACCCGGTTGATCTTGGTTCGGCATGGAGAGACAGAGGCCAATGTGGAGCTGGTGTGGCACGGCTTCGCGGACGCGCCGCTCACCCCGCGGGGACAGCGGCAGGTGGTCGCGACCGCCCGGCGCATCGCGGAGCTCCACCGGGAGCATCCCAT
>WGCB01000039.1 GCA_015494005.1 Caldilineaceae bacterium | reverse complement strand
GATCGGGAGGTGGGAGGCGACCTCTGTCACCGGGTCACCCCACGTCATCCGCCAGCAGACCCCGGCGAGCCAGGGCCCGCCGCAGCTGAGGCTCCATCTGGGCCCGGATGTGGGGGTTGGCGTAGCCGACCCAGGTGACGTTGGGGTGGATGGAGAGGGGCGCCTGCAGGGGACGACCCCGCTCGTCGGTGACGATGACCCCCAGCTCCCGGGCGATGAGCTCGGTGCAGAGGTCGTAGGGGTGAGCGCAGATGCCCAGGGAGAGCCCTCGCCGGGCCAGGAGCTGCTCCATGAGGGGGCGCAGGTCGCCCACGAAGCGGTAGTGGCCGGCCATGAGCTCGTAGAGCTGCCCCGCGGAGCTCAGGTACTGGTCCTCGAAGCAGTGGGCCTTGCCTGGCTGCACCGGCCCCAGGGCCCCCAGGACCATCTCCTCGTCCATGGCGGCCAGCTCGTCCCGGGCGCCGGGAAAGTAGCGCACCAGCATGGCGAAGCCGTGGGCGATGCTCCGGGCCTGGGAGGGCCGCAGGGTCAAGGGGGTGCGCTGGCCCGTAAGCCGGTTGACGCGCTCGGCCCAGGCCCCCTGCCCCCGCACAGCCCAGAGCACATCCGAGAGGTGCTGCTTCACCAGGGGGATCTCCGTCTGCACGGCCAGCTCGATGTGGTGCAGCCCCGTTTCCGGCCCGTGGTTGGCCGCCACGCCGGTGAGGATCCAGGCCGGTCGTTTCTGGTACATGAGCTCCCGGGTGCCGTCGATGGGGTCCACGATGACCCGCCAGCGCACCTCCTCCTCCGCCACGCCCTGGGGCAGGAGCACCCGCCCGCCGTTGGGCAGCCCTTCCCCGATGAGGAGGAGTGGGGCCCAGGGCGCCACCTCCTGGCGGAAGAAGTCCACCACCAGGGCCTCGCTCACCCGATCCACCTGGTAGATGGTGTCCCCCTCCTCGTCCTGGGCCACCTGGGAGAGCCGATCCAGGGGCGTGGTCTCGCAGGCCCGGACCACCGCATCCCGGATGATGGCATGGAGGCGGCGGATGGCCTGGAGGAGTCGGTTTGCCTGGGGATCGAGGGTGGAGCGAGAGGACTGGGGCATGGGTTTCAGGGCCTGTGGAAAGGGGAGGGGCGAGTGTCGTCGGGAACCAAAGCGGCGACTCAATCGTTACTAGGCCAGCCACTCTGTAAGCCGGCACGGCATCGATCCCCATCATCGAAAGGCGAACCTGACAATGATGAAAACCGAAGCCCAAGAAACCGCGGAACGCATCTTCCAGGACGGCCTCATGGCCATCGTGCCCGGGGGCTATCCCATCGCCGCCTTGCTGGAGATCGGGGATGCCCTGCTGGCCTCGCCCATCCTGGCCATGGCGGTGACCCGGCCCTCCACCCATGCCCTGGATGGGGTGAACCTGCTGCGCCAGCGCTTCGGCGAACACATGCTCATCGGCTGCGACATGGTCTCGTCCCTGGACCAGGCCGGGGCCGCGGTGGCTGCCGGGGCCCAGTTTCTCCTCACCCCGCGCCTGCAGCCGGCGCTGCTCCACCACGCGGCGGAGCGGGACGTGCTCTGCCTGCCCGGCGTCTTCACCCGCCGGGAGCTGCTGCGCGCCCTGGCGGGTGGCTGCCACTCGGTGGCGTTCTACGCTTCGGAGAGCTACGGGGCGGCTCACCTGGAGCGCCTGACTCGGCCCCTCACTCCCCTGCGCATCCTGGCCCGGGGCGACGTGACCCTGTCCAACATCGGCGACTATGCCCGGGCCGGCGCGGCGGCCGTGGGGATCAGCACCGAGCTGATCCTGGGCGTGGACCAGTCCATGACCGACCTGATCCTGCGGGCCCGGCAGCTGCGCAAGCTGTGGGAGGCCGGGCTGGGCTAGGGCCTACCGGATCACCAGGGGCAGGTAGATGGACTGGCCCGGCGTCGGCGTGGTGGATGGGCTCGGCGTGACGGTGACCGTGGCCGTGACCGAGGGCGTGACTGTCACCGAGGGCGTGGGCGTGGAGCCCGGCGTGGTGGTCACCGAAGGCGTGGTCGAGGGCGTCGCCGTCTGGGACGGGTCCGGCGTGGGCGTGGCCGTGGACGTGCCGATGAGGATGGGCGTCGGTGTGTCTGTCGGCGTGGGCGTGATGGTGGCCGTGGGCCCTGGCGGGGGGGTG
>WGCB01000038.1 GCA_015494005.1 Caldilineaceae bacterium | reverse complement strand
GTGTAGGTGGCCGTGGGTCGCACCGCCACCACACCTAGGTTCGCATTCTCCAGCCCGGCAGAGGCTATCGCCACGCCCTGAGAGAGATCCGCCGCCACCAGGGCCTCCCCGGCCACGGGGGCCTCGGAGCCGCCCGACACGCCCCGGGTCAGGGCCTGGAGGGCCATGGGAGCGGCCACGCCCACCAGGTAGACCACCAGCAGGATCAGGAGCACCAGCCGCACCTTGGCGCCGGTGCTCAGGCTGGCGAACCACTCCCCAAAGCCTGGGCGGGGCTGGGCCGCCGGCATGGGACGGGCCGCCGCGGCCCGACGTCGCTGGGCCGAGAGGGTCATGGCGCCAGTGCGGGCCGGCTGGCTGGGATCCATCTGGGGCGCTGGGCTGGCCGTGTCGGCCATGCGCTCGCTCAGGAAGCGGCTCAGGCTCACGGCCAGGGTGGGCAGGCGCAGCATCAGCGCCTCCAGGTCCTCCCGGCTGATGCTGAAGAGGTCCACGTCCGTCTCAGCGATGGCGCTCTGGCCCCGGAGTTGGTTGGTCAGGGCCGCTCGCTCGCTGAAGATCTCCCCTTCGCCGATGATCCAGCCCTGGCCGGTCAGGGGCTGCAGCCGCACGTGGCCAGCCTCGATGAAGAACATCTGGTCCCCAGGGGTGCCGGCCCGGTAGATCTGCTCCCCGGCCCGGAATCGGGTGGGGCGCATGTGCCGGGCCACCTCCTGCAGGTCCTGGCTGCTCAGGTGGGCCAGCAGGGGGAAGCGCCGGTAGCGGCTCTCGTCCACAGCGCTCTGCTGGGTGCTCAGCCGTTCCTCCACAGCCCGGTTCAGGGCCGAGCCGATGCTGGGATACTGGCCGATGAGCTCGTCCAGGTCGGCCTTGTAGAAGACCCAAAGGTTGGTGTCTCGCACCGCGGTGGCGTCCTCGGTGCGGTTCTTGCCTGTGAGCAGGCTCATCTCGCCGAAAACGCCCCCGTCTTTGACCCGGGCCAGCTCCTCCACCACGCCGCTGGCGTTCTCCGCGGTGAGCTCGATCTCCCCTTCCTCCACCAGGTAGAGGGCGTCACCGCTCTCGCCCATGCGATAGATGGCCTCCCCGGCGGGCACGTGCTGCAGGGTCAGGCGCTGGGCGATGGCGTGGAGGGTCTGGGCGGGCAGGTCGGCGAAGATGGCCGTCTTGGCCAAGCGGATCACGGCCTGGGTCTGGTCCGCGGGGCTGAGCCGTCCCTGGATGCGCCGGCCCAGGATGCGGCGCAGGCTGGGGTGCTGGGCGCTGATCTGGTTGAACTCCTCGGGCGAGAGGTTCCAGACCAGGGTTTCCTCCTGGGCCTGGGCTGTCCGGGCGTAGGGCTTGCTGGTGAGCAGGGAGAGGACGCCCAGGATCTCCCCCGGGCCCACCTGGCGGGTGTCCGCCTCTGGCGCGGCCGGGTCCGGGAGCAGGGCCAGGGAGCCGCTCTCCACCAGGAAGAGGCCCTGGGAGGGCTCACCGACCTGGTAGAGGGTTTCCCCCGAGGCCAGCTTGCGGGGACGCAGCCGCCGGGCCATCTCCCGCAGGACCGCGTTGGGGAGCTCGCCCAGGGCCTGGGTGGCGGCCAGCTTCTGGGTCAGATAGGCCTGCATCTGGACGGGGAGGGCGCCGAAGTTCTGGCTCAGGACGACGCCGATGTGGGGATGGCGCTGGATCAGCTCGCTCAGGGCCTGGTCTGTGAGGCTGAGCAGCGTCACGTCCGAGGCAGCCACCCCGCTGACCGTGTGCTCCGCGCCCCGGAGGAACTCCGCCTCCCCCAGGAGGCTGCCCGGGCCCAGGGTGGCCAGGGCGATGGCCTGGGGGTCGTCCGGATCCCCGGCCACCAGGCGCACGAAGCCCTGGTCGATGAGGTGGAGGGCCTGGCTGGGCGTCCCCTTGGCGAAGATGGTCTCGCCGCTCCCGAACTGCTCGCTCTGGAATGCCTGGGTGAGCAGAGAGAGCTCCTCGTCGCTCAGGCCGGCAAAAAGTGGTACCTGTCGGATGGATTCGATTTTCACACGCTCCCCTTTCCACTCAGCGGAAGGTGACCCGTCACTGAGCTCGAAACGGTCTGTGGTGTTTGGATGGTTCGGCCAAACTGCTGACGATTGATGGGCCCATTGTACCCCAGGGCCTTTCTTCCCTCCCAATCAACAGTCGGACGGGAAGCTGACAAGTGCTCGGAGGAAGCTCTCGGGGGCGAGTCCTTCAGGGCAAGAAGCTCAGTAGCTGCGCTGGAAGACCACGGTCCAGCTGAAGTGGCCGAAGCAGCCGTTGGTGTCCACGAAGGCCTGGCAGCTGGCGTCGTCCTTGCAGTAGCGGCCCTGGATGAGTTGGGGGAAGGGGATGTTGTAGGTCTTGGCCGTGTTGCCCTTGGCCCGGTCGCTGGTGACCTCCCGGCCATCCACGTCCCGCAGGACCACGATGTCGTCCCCGTCCACGTTCACGTCGAACTCGGCGATGCCTGGTCCCTTCTCCCCGGTGGTGTGCAGCTCGTTGCGGTAGACGCCCTGGACCGTGACCCCGTTCAGGGGGTTGCCGGCCGCGTCCTTGACGATGACCCGCAGCACCTGCCCGCCGCCGCAGTTGACCGACTCACCCGCCAGGAAGCCACCGTTCTCCTCCACGCTCCACAGCCGCTGCTCCACCAGCCGGAAGTCCGGGCCAGCAGGAACCGGAGTGGCCGTAGGCTGGGGCGGCGACGTGGGCGTGGGGGGAGGC
>WGCB01000037.1 GCA_015494005.1 Caldilineaceae bacterium | reverse complement strand
GCCTCTTCAGTGTGGGTACTCTGGAAGGTGGTACTGGTTTTGAAAGCGGAACGGAGAGACAGGTTGGTCTGGCAAATCTGGAGTATTGGGTGACGGAACTACTCCAGCGGGCCAACGAGCATTATGATCACGTGGTCATCGCCATCGATGACCTGGACAAAACCGATCTGCATCCCGATGAATTCATCAAGGTACGTAGCCTGTTCGATGGCGCCTTGCCTATTTTGCGCAGCGACAAATGCGCCTTCATCTTGACCGGCCGCACGCTGACCGTTGCTCAGGACATCTATGCTTCCATTCTCGGCATCTTCCATCGACAGATTCAGCTGCCAGTGTTTAAGCCTGAAGAGCTGTATGAAATCGCCGTCAAGACTCTCAACCTGGTCCGGCGCAGAGAGCGATCCGACGTACACCCCTTCAATGACGAGGATATCGGCCTGCTGGCAACCGCATCCTATGGGATTCCTCGCCAGTTCAACATGAACTGCGCCGACGTGTTGGAGGCGGCCGTGCGGCTGGGATACGACGAGTTGCGCGATCTGGCCTTCGAGCGATGTTTTGAGGATGTCCAGAACAATGTCAGTGCGAACGTGGACGCTCAGGTACGGCAACTGCTCTACATCGCTCACAGGCACGGCGGGTTCTCCCAGGACAATCGTAAAGCTCTAGACGAGTTAGGGTGGGGAGATTTCATCGAGGTGTTGCCTATGCTGGAGTATCTGGTACAACAAGATCTGCTCGCTCGCCAGGAGTACACTACTGGTATCCGCTTCATCGTGACCGGCCGCGCTCAAAAGGCGGCCCAGCTACCGCTGCCCGACCAAATGGAAGGGACTAACCCGGAAGCTCAGCCGGGTACGGACGATTGATCTTCGGGAGGATAAGGCTTTCATGGCGTCTGAAATCCCAGAGCGACCCTTTGCCGAACTGCCTGCCACTTTGGTCGAGGAAGTGTTGGCCCGCACCGAAGGCTGGGGCCAAGAATTGTTGTCTTCCTTTGAAGATATGCGAGCGCAGCGACAGAGACGACGCGAACAGTTGGCGCAGGTCGGCCTCCTCCATCGCGATGCCGATCTGCCCTATGTTCCCATTCCCACCACTTGCGGCGTGGACGGCAATTATGCCATCGAGCGCCTGCTAACCACCGATCTGGTTGCAGCCGCTGTCCTGGCTGTGGAAGGCCTGACCCCACCATCGGAAACTCGCCACTGGCCGGAACCACGACATCAGGTTTATGTGGAAACAGAAGGCCATGACGCCAACACGAGCACCGTGGTTCGTTCTGTGATGATGGGCATGGAGTTTGCGACTGGCAGCCAACGAACGCCCTTCATGACATCGTGTTCATTGATGGCTCGTTGACCGCACCACTGATCTACTTCAACTAGGTCCTGAACAAAGTGGCAAAAACATCCAATCTAAAGAATCGGTCAGGAGCTTATGCAGCAAATCGGGCAATACCTGAAAGCATACCAGGCCATCCTGACCTTCCAACGCTCGGACTGGACCTGGACTGGAGCACCGAAGTACCGAAGTACACCACGCGACGAGAGATCGGCACGAAGCTACGTTGGCCGGAAACGCACGATGACCGGGGATTACTGAGCCAAGTGCTGGCAATCCCTGGTGAGGTGGTTCCTGCAGCTTGATGCCACGGTCCAGGGCGGGCTGGTGGTGGGGGGCTTCCTCCTGGTGGCCCTCTCCGGGGCTCTGGTCCAGCAGCTGGAGCCCTGGGTGCTGAGCGGGCTGGAGGGGTACTGGCCCGGCTGGCTGGACTGGCTCTACCGGCTGGGGGTCCGGTGGCAGAACTCGCGGTTGAAGCGGGCCGAGGCGCGCTGGCAAGAACTGGCTCAGCAGGGGATCGACCAGCTGGACCCGGCCCAGCGGCGGCGTTTCGTGGAGCTGGACATTCGCCGTCGCCGAGCCCCGGCCAAAGCCATGGAGCGCATGCCCACCGCCCTGGGCAACGTCCTGCGGGCCGGGGAGCTCCGCCCTCGGGACAAGTACGGTCTGGACGCGGTGGTCTGCTGGCCCCGGCTCTGGCTGCTCCTGCCGGAGGATGTGCGGGAGGAGTTGGCCCGTTCTCGAGCCGGGCTGGAGATGGCCGTGCGGGCCTGGATCTGGGGGATGCTCTTCCTGCTCTGGTACCGGATGGCCTGGTGGGCCGTGCCTGTGGGGCTAGTGGTTGCCTTCCTGGGTTACCGCATGGCCCTGTCCACCGCGGCCACCTTCGCGGATCTGGTGGAGTCCACTTTCGACGTGCATCGCACCCGGCTCTACCAGGCCCTGCGCTGGCCCCTGCCATCGGATCCCAGGGCAGAGCGGGTGGAGGGGGCGAAGGTCACCGCGTATCTGTGGCGGGGCTCGGATGAGGAGCACCCTGCTTTCGTGGATGGGGGCGAGTAGATCGGCGAGCCCTTCCGGGAGGCAGGGCAGGGCGTTTCCGTTGCTGCGTTCGGGGGATTGTCGGGCTGGTAGCCCGACCTACGCGACAACCATATCAGCACCCGTAGGTGCGGTTTGCAACCGCACGAGTGACCTGCTGCGGAAACCATCTCCGCGCCCGACCAACGGCTCCTCCCCCAACCTGGGGAAGGCTGGGAGGGGGTGCCCCACCCTAGCCCTCCCCGGCCCGGGGAGGGCTAGGGTG
>WGCB01000036.1 GCA_015494005.1 Caldilineaceae bacterium | reverse complement strand
GCGGGCTTCCTGGAGATGAGCAACGTGGATCTGACCCTGGAATTCAGTGAGATGATTCGAGCCCAGCGAGGCTTCCAGGCCAACAGCCGGGTGGTCACCACCAGCGACCGCATGCTGGAGGAGCTGGTCAACCTGGTTCGATAGTGTTGCCAGCGCCGCATAGGGCAAGCAGTGTGTTGCGGTCCCCGGTGGTGGGAACTCTCCCTGCCGCCGGGGACCGCAACGTTTTGGCGGCGCCGGCATCCTTCGGCTGGATCTCCGTAACACCTCCGTAACCCCACTCGCATACGCAACCCGTACCGCTGGCAGACCAAATTGGGCTGTTCAACCTCCTATACTGCGAACGGAGGTTGTCTGTCCCATGAGCTCATCTGCATCCATGCGGTGCTCCCCTTGTCCCAAGCCGAAACGCAACAGCTCGAGAGGCCCTGTCCTGTGGATAGCGGCGTCGGTCCTGCTCCTGGCGTTGACCCTGGCGCCTGGCGCCGCCATGGCCCAAAACCCGGATCCAGTCGGGGCCTCCTCTCTTGCCAGGTATCCCCGTCCCCGCCAGGACAACGGCTGGGGGGTGCACTGGGCGCCCACCTTGGTGACCCAACCCCAGGACGTGGTGGATCGCTACCTGCGCGAGGTAGATGCCATGGACCTGCGCTGGCTGAAGATCATGCAGGGGGATCAGCCCACCCTGGAGCATGTCTATCTCCTGGGCCAGTTGCGTCAACGGGGCATCGAACCGGTGTTGCGGATCTACAAGATGTACAACGATCCCTACCAGCACCTGGCCTCTCTGGTGCCCGCGGGGGTCGCCGCAGGGGTCCACTACTACGAGCTCTACACCAATCCCAACGTGGCTGGACTGGATGGTGGCTGGCGGACCGGGGAGGCTATCGACGTGGCGCGCCTGGTCCAGCAGTGGATCCAGGCCGCCCAGACGATCCAGGACGCGGGAGGATACCCAGGGCTGCCTTCCCTCTCTCCCAACGGGACGGTGGAGGACACGCGTTTCCTGCGCGACTTCCTGGCCGAACTGCGCAATCGAGGTCGGCTGGATCTCCTGGAACAGGCCTGGTTGCCCGTGCAGAACTACACCGGCAACCGTCCCCTGGATGACCCTCGAGGCTTCCGCCGGTTCGAGGTCTATCACCAGATCTTGGTGGACCAGGTGGGTCTTTCCCTGCCCATCATCAGCACGGAAGGCGGGACCGTCATCGGGGACGTCGAGGAGCCCGGCCTGCCGCCGGTCACCGAGCAGCTGGTGGCCCAGCGCACCGTGGATGCCTACCGCTTCATGGCCACCGAAGCGCCGGACTACTACTTCGCCTTCATGCCCTGGCTGCTGGTGAACATGGATGCCGGGGGATACAGCAGCGTCTGGGAGGATCAGGCCTGGTTGCCCGCCGCTGGCCGTCCTCGGGCGGTGGTCCAGGCGGTGAAGCAACTGGCCGCTCAGTCCACAGGTGCCCCGACCCCGGAGTCCACGGTCCCGGCCTTCCCTACAGCCACGCCGGATCCTTTCCCAGCACCCTTCCCGACTCCTGTTCCCACTCCTGGCTTTCCATCCTATCCGGGCTACTACGGCAGCGAGGTGCAGACCGCGGATGCGGGCAATGTGGATGCCGCCGGCCAGGAGCTTCTACAGCCGAACAGCACCCAGCTGGATGCCCCGGAGCAGGACGATCCCGGCCAGGATGGCTCCAGCCCGGATGCGTCTGCGGTTTCTCCCGTGGAAGGGGCGTCCGGCGCTGAACCCACTGCGTCTGCTCCCCAGGTCCTCTCTCACGGGGATGTGACTCTGCGGGAAGGGAGCGTCACCCTGCCCACCTACGGCTTCGAGCAGGCATTGCTCTCTTCCACGCCCCAGGATCCCATCTGGCCAGCCCCGCGCCTGGACCAGGACCGGGTTGGGCCGCCCCAGCCGCGCACCTACCGCACCATCGAACTGGAGAACGACTACCTGCGCCTGGTCATCCTGCCCGAGCTGGGCGGACGGATCTACCGCTGGATCGACAAACTCACAGGACGGGACATCCTGTACTTCAACTCAGTAGTCAAGCCGACGCCCTGGGGCGTGCGGGGATGGTGGCTGGCCCTGGGAGGCATGGAATGGTCCCTGCCCCTGCCGGACCACGGCCTGTATGAGTACCAGGCCTGGGATGTGGAGACCGTGGCGGAGGAGCGTTCGGCCTCTGTCCACCTGAAGCGCGCCGTGGGCGATGGGCTGGAGGCGACAATCCAGATCAGCTTGAGCGCTGATCAGCGCTTCTTCGCCGTGACCATCCAGCTGAACAACACCGGGGCCGAGGAAGCGGAGGTGCATTTCTGGAACAATGCCATGTTGGCTCCAGGCCAGGGCAACACCGTCTCGCCAGAGATGCGGCTGGTCTGGCCGGCGGAGCAGGTGTCTGTCCACAGCAGCGGCGACACGGATCGCTACCCCCAAGGGGCGATCTTGGACTGGCCAGCGGGAGGCGGTGAAGATCTGCGGGGCCTGGGGAACTGGCCCAGCTACCTGAGCTTCTTTGCCACCGAGGGCGCCCAGAGCAGCGCAGCCGGCCTGGTGGATCCTGACGGTGACCTGGCCGTGATCCGCAGCTTTCCCCATCGGCTGGTCCCCGGCGTGAAGACCTTCTTCGGCCCCAGCCTCGATCCGTCCCTCTGGTCCGACGGTGACTCCCGGCGCTACTTTGAGCTGTGGGGCGGTCCCAGCCTCAACTTCGATCGCCCCTTGCGCCTGACGCCTCGCCAGACCATCCGCTGGACGGAACAGTGGTACACCGTGCCTGGGTTGGGGGAGTTCGTGGCCGCCAACGCCAACGCGGCTCTGGCCCTGCTCCCAGCCGGCAACGAAACCGAACTGCGCTTGGCTGTCACCGGCCCGGGTAGTGCTCAGCCCGGCAACCGGCTGCTGGTCCGGGTGAACGGCGAACTGATCTTCAGCCAGGCTGTCCAGCTCTCGCCCGAGACCATCTTCACCCAGCGCCTGCCCCGTCCCCTGGGCCGGGATCGCTGGCTGGTCCAGCTGGTGGACCGGTACAATCGGGTGCTCCTGGCCTATGACAGCCGCCCCCCTGTTGCCGGTCCCTCGCCGCAGGCCTACCAGCCACCCCAGTGGGACGAGCGGTTGGACAAGTTGGGCATCCAGGTTGTCCCGGCAGCCGTGAAGCCGGGTCAGAGCTACTGGAAGGTGATCCAGGCGGAGTTCCAGGATCCCCGGGAAGGGGGCGGCCGCCACCACATCTACGTGGAAGTGTTGGACGAGAACGGCCAGCGCCTGGTCGGCGAGGATGTGATCGTGGGCTGGCCAGACGGCTCCACCACCATCACCACCGAAGACAAGCCAGCGCCGGAGTACGCGGCCAACTTCCCCATGTACGGGGACGTGGGCAGCTACTACGTGCGCATGCCCGGCCTCAGCGACAAGGTCACTGGGATGGGCCTGCCCCATGGGCGGCTGCACGTGGTCTACCTTATCACCTTCCAGCGGGTGACTGCCCCGCCATCTTCCCAGCCCTAGGCCTTTCCTGCCCTGGGCTGGCATCCGAGTTTTTCAGACCGATTCCGTGTTGGAGGAAACACCATGCGAGCCATTTTCACCGTTCTTTTTGCCCTAGGCCTGCTGCTTTCCCCGATGGGCCCGGCCCAGCCAGTGCAGGCAGCGCCAGCCCCGCCTTTCGCGGTGGTGGCCGTGCCCACATTGAACGTGCGAGCTGCGCCCAGCACCAACGCCCCAGTAGTGGGTCAGGTCGCCAAGGGCGAACGGGTCACCGTGCTGGGACGCAACGGCGAAGGCACCTGGCTCCGCATCGAGTCTGCCGACGGCGACAGCGGCTGGGTCTTCGCCGAGCTGACCCTGCCCAGTGTTCCCCTCACCGCCCTGTCCGTCTACCAGCCCGTTTCCCAGGCCGCGGCGTCCTCCGCCGAATCCTCGGGACCGTCCCAGCCTGTAGCCTACCGTCCCAACCAGGCTGCCGCCCCTGCCGCCAGCTCGCCGTCCGTTGCGGCCCAGAGCAGCCCTGCGGCCCCGGCCAACGACGTGAACCGGCTGCCTCGCCCCAACGAGGACCCCAAACCCTTGGGCCCCACCCGTCCCGTCGCTGGGGATAGCGGCCAGACGACCAACCCCGGGACCGACCCGGTCTCCCTCCAACCTCTCTGCGCGCCCAACAAGCTGCGCAGCGTCAACGTGGGCGGGCGCCCCCAGTCTATCGCCGCCTCCGGGGACCGGGTCTACGTGGCCCTGGCCAACCTGAACACCCTGATGGTGGTGGACAGCGGCATGGACGTGATGCTGGGCTCCAGCCGCACCACGGCCAAGGAGATCGACGGGGTGACAGCCACCATGGATGCCCTGTACATCTCGGATCCGGTCAAAGAGCGGCTCATCGTCACCAGCCGTCAGGGCGCGGTGAAGAGCCAGATCGAGCTGCCCGCGGCGCCGGGCCCCGTGGCAGTGACCCAGGGCCGAGCGTTCGTCCTCCACCCCCAGATGGGTGCGGTGAGCGTGGTGGACCTGAACAGCGGCAAGGTCCTCTCCACCCTGAGCATCGGGCCGGATCCCCGGCAGCTGGCGGTGGTGGGCGGCCGAGCCTTCATCGCCCACGCGGCCGGCTACCTCAGCGTGGTGGATGGCTTTGGCCGGCGCCAGGAACAGCTCCTGCTGCCGGTCAACGATGTGACAGGCATGGCCGTGGACGTCCAGTCCGGCACCCTCTTCATCTCCAGTGCCGCGGATCTCAAGGTGGTGGCTGTGGACGTGAGCACCTGGACCCTGGCCAACACCTGGCAGTTGGATCTCATGCCCAGCAGCCTGGCCTACAACCCTGTCACGGATCACCTTTTCGTTCTGGACAGCACCAGCCAGTACCTCACGGTGCTCAAGGGCTCGGATCCTTCCTTCCGCGGCCGGGTGCGGGTGAGCCAGCAGGCCGCCCAGGATTCCGGCCGCAGCCTGGCCCTCCTCCAGAGCAAGATCTACATCGTGAACCCCTCCCAGGACTTCCTGGATGTCTGGCTGGATCGCACCTGTGCCAGCGAAACCATGCAGCGGGTCAGCCAGGCCAGCGAACCGCCCCGGGTGCGCACGGACCTGGCCCCCCGCCAAGTGGAAGCCCGCATCGGCATCCTCTGGCCCCACGGCGGCGCGGACCCGGCCCAGGCCAGCTTCGCCAACCTGACCGCCACCCTCCTGCGGGAGGACGGGGCCAGCCCGGCCTGTAGTTGGGAGCCCAACGTGACCCTCTGGGCTGCGGTCGGTACAGACC
>WGCB01000035.1 GCA_015494005.1 Caldilineaceae bacterium | reverse complement strand
TTCGCTTTCCTGGCCGTGATTCAACTGTGAATCGGGGCAAAGTGGCTCTTCCAACTCAAGAAAGGAGCGCAGAATGACCCAACATGTGACGGAGCAAAGCAAGCAGACCCTGCACGTGACCTTGAACATGGTGGTGCAGATCGTCCTGGTCCTGGCCGTGGTGGCGGTGGTGGCCTGGGCGGTCCTCTTCACCAACTACCCGCCGGTGCACGATTTCTTCCACGAGCTGCGCCACTCCCTGTTCGTGATCCCGTGCCACTGATTCCCCCACCGATCCCCAATGCAGCCAAGGAGCAAACGACCATGACCAAATGGCTTACCGGCATCGTGCTGGCACTCGTCCTTCTCATCCCTGCCCAGGCTGGTCCGATCCAGGCCCAGGGCGATGAACTGCGGGTGGTGGTGACCACGGACCCGCCTCCGGAGCAGATCGGCCCGGACAAGACCCTGGCCCGAACCACCGTCACGGTGGTGGATGGCAGCGGACAGCCCGTCCCCGGGGCGTATCTGAAGCTGCACCTGGACGCGCCGGAGGGCAATCCGTTCATCTCCACCGATTTCCCCATCGTGGAGGGGACCAGCCTGCTGGAGTACGCGGGGGTCCTGCCCCAGGGGACCCTCTCCTTCGACTACATCTACGCCATCCGGGGGGAGTACACCTTCGCGATGGAGGCCGGCCGGGACGCCAACTCCCTTCGCCCGGTGTCCCCCTTCCGCATGACCCTGCGGGAGAACCCGGACGAGGTGCGCAACTTCCTGGTGATGGTGGCCGGGCTCTTCCTCTTCGGCCTCCTGGCCGGGATGGTCATTGCCGGGGGCGCGACGGCCCAGCGCGCGGCGGCCATCCTGCTCCTGGGGGTGATCCTGCTGCCGGGCACGGCCCTGGCCCACAGCAACGATCCCCCCTCGGACGTGGCGCCCTTCACCCAGGAGGCCAAGGCCGGCGACTTGACCCTGGTCTACGAGATGGCGCCGGGCGCGGGCAAAGTGGGGGCCATCAATCGCCTGGCCTTCCGCCTGGTGGATGCCCAGGGCCAGCCCGTGCCCGAGACCACCTTTGACCTGGTCCTCTGGCACATCGAGGACGAAAAGCCCATCTTCGCCACCACTCTCTTCGCGCCGGAAGGGGTGACCAGCCTGGACTTCCAGTTCTTCGACGGCGCGGAGCACGAGGTGCGCCTCTCGGCCCAGAGCCCCGCCGGCGACGTCTCCCTGGCCCGGGTGGTGGTGGTGGAGGGGATCAACCCGCCCATGGCCGTGAAGGTGAAGACCACCCTCTACATGGTGCTCCTGGTTCTGGCCGGTATCCTGGTGGGGCTGCGACTGCGCCTGGGCCGGACCCAGGGGCGGACCTTGGCTCCCGCGGGGGCGTGATGGGGAACCCATGACCCTGCTGCAACGTGCGGTCCTGAACCTGGTGCGCCGCCTCTCCAACCCGGCTGTGGACCTGGCCGTGCTGCCCCTGCTGCGCCGCCAGCTCCGGGACGCCGGGGACGTACGCGCCCTGGCCGGGCATCCCGCCTGGCAGGCTCGCTGGAGCGCGGCCCAGGAAGCGCCTCGCCTCCTGCCTCCAGAGGAAGCCTGGACTCTGCTCCTGGCCCTGGCCCAGGACCGGGAACGCAACGTGCGGGAGGGCGCCGCCTACGGCCTGGGGGAGCTCCTGGCCCGCTGGCCCCAGGGCCTGCCCCGCTACCAGGCCCTCCTCGCGGACCCGGAGGCCCCGGTGGCGCAGAAGCGGGCCCTCCTCCACGCGGGGGTGGTCCTCTGGCGGCGCCATCCCCAGCAGGTGGAGCGGGCGGTGGCCCTCCTCCAGGTGGCCGGCCAGCAGCCGCCCCAGGACCCCTTCCGCACGCTGGGGAGCCATCTGCTGGCCGTGGAGCTGGCCCGGGATCACCCGGAGGTGGCCCGGCGTTTGCAGGAGGAGTGGCAAGTGTCGGACAATGCCCATCTGCGCTATCACGGGGCTCGGGCCCAGGGCCAGACCGCCCAGGAGGCCCAGGCGACTGGCCCGCCTGGCTTCCCCGAGGAGTGGCAGAGCACAGCCGAGATCCCCGTCCCCGGCAACCTCATGGACCGGGTGGTGGGCCAGGAGCGGGCGGTGGAGATCGTGCGCCTGGCGGCTCGCCAGCACCGCTTTGTCCTCATGGTGGGGGAGCCGGGCACAGGCAAGAGCATGCTGGCCCAGGCCATGACCCAGTTCCTCCCCCGGGACCGGCTGGAGGATGTGTTGCTCCAGCCCAACCCGGAGCGGCCCATCACCCCCCGGGTGGAGCGGCTCCCCGGCGGCCAGGGTCCCCTGCGGGTGGCCCAGATCCAGGCCGCTCGTCGCCAGGCCCAGCGCACGGTGGACTTCCTCTGGTGGGTGCTCTTCCTGGGCCTGGGCGGGGCCGGGGTGGTCCTCTCCTTGACCCAGGAGGGCTGGATCTATCCGGTCGTCACCGGCCTGATCCTCCTGGGCCTGCTCCTGGTCCGCACCCGGCTGCGTCCGGCCGGCCGCTGGGACGCACCCAAGCTCCTGGTCCACCATCCGCCGGAGGGGGGCGCGCCCTTCGTGGACGCCACGGGCTTCCACGCCGGCGCCCTGCTGGGGGACGTGCGCCACGATCCCTTCCAGAGCGGCGGCCGGGAGACTGCGCCCCATCAGCTGGTGGAGGCCGGGGCCATCCACCTGGCCCATGGCGGCGTCCTCTTCATCGACGAGGTGAGCACCCTGAGCATGGAGAGCCAGCAGCAGCTCCTCACGGCCATCCAGGAGAAGCAGCTGCCCATCGTGGGCCGCTCGCCGGGGAGCAGCGGCAGCATGGTGCGCACCGAGCCTGTCCCCTGTGACTTCGTGCTGGTTCTGGCCGGGAACATGGAGGACGTGGAGCGCATGCACCCGGCCCTGCGCTCCCGGATTCGGGGCTACGGCTACGAGATCGTCACCGCCAGCGCCATGGACGACACCCCGGCCAACCGGCGCCAGCTGGCCCAGTTCGTGGCCCAGGAGGTGGTGAAGGATGGCAAGATCCCCCACTTCAGCCGGGCCGCGGTGGAGGCGGTGATCCAGGAGGCCGCCCGGCGCGGGGACGGTCCGGGGCGGCTCAGCCTGCGCCTGCGGGAGCTGGGGGGCCTGGTCCGGGCCGCGGGGGACCTGGCCGTGACCCAGGGCGCGGCCCTGGTCCAGCCGGAGCACGTGGAGGCTGCCTTGGCCATCACCCGCAGCCTGGAGGAGCAGCTGGCCCAGGATCCCGCCAACGCGTCCCGGAACCCAACTGACCCAGAAAGGGGAAGCAACTCCCGATGACCGAATCAACCAATCAACCAATCAACCGGTCAACCAACATTGACCCCACCAGCCGCCCGGGCCAGGACGAGCGCCAGGCCCGGCGTCAGGCCGCCCGCCAGAAGCGGATCAAGAAGGGGCTGGTCATGGTCCACACCGGGGAGGGCAAGGGCAAGACCACGGCCGCCCTGGGGGTGCTCTTCCGGGCCCACGGCCAGGGGCTGCGGGTCTGCATGATCCAGTTTCTGAAGCACGAGGCCGGCAACTGGGGCGAGTACAAGACGGCCCGCAAGCTGGGCATCGAGTGGATCAAGACCGGGGACGGCTTCACCTGGACCTCCCGGGACATGGACGAGACCGTGGCCAAGGCCCTGCACGGCTGGCAGCTGGCCCAGGAGAAGATCGCCAGCGGCGAGTACGACCTGGTGGTCCTGGACGAGTTCACCTACCCCATGAAGTACGGCTGGATCGAGGCCGACCAGGTGGTCCAGTGGCTGGCGGAGCACAAGCCACCCCTGACCCACGTCATCGTCACCGGCCGGGACGCGCCCCCGGCCCTGGTGGCCCACGCCGACCTGGTCACGGAGATGGTGAAGGTCAAACATCCCTTCGACCAGGGCATCCGCGCCCAGAAGGGCATCGAGTTCTGAGAGACGCTGCAGGCCATGAAGGTCTGCACCCACCCATCCACGGAGAGCCATGACCACGCCCGATCGCATCCTGCTCATCGGCCACGGCAGCCGGGACCCGGAGGCCATCGCCGAGTACAACGATTTCGCCCATCTTCTGAGCCGGGAGCTGGCCGTGCCGGTCCAGCCCTGCTTCCTGGAGTTCGCGGACCCGCCCATCGTGGAGGGGCTGCGGCTCTGCGTGGAGGCCGGCGCCCGCCGCATCCTGGCCCTGCCCCTCTTCCTGGGCCCGGCCGGCCACCAGAAGAACGACGTGCCCGCTATCCTCAACTGGGCCCGCGAGAAGTGGCCCGACCTGGAGATCCGCTACGGCACGCCCCTGGGACCCCAGATCCCCCTGATCCAGGTGCTGGCCCAGCGGGTCCAGGATGCCCTGGAGCGCTCCCAGACCAGCGCCTCCCCGGAGGAGACGGCCCTGCTGCTGGTGGGCCGGGGCAGCCGGGACCCGGACAGCAACTCGGATGTGGCCAAGGCAGCCCGGCTCCTCTACGAGGGGCGACCCTTCCCCTGGGTGGATTGCTGCTTCTACAGCCTGGCCACGCCCCAGGTTCCAGAGAGCCTGGAGCGGCTGCTGGCCAGCGGCGTCCGGCGAGTGATCGTCCTGCCTTACCTCCTCTTCACCGGGCGCATTCGCCAGCGCATCCAGGAGCAGGCCCAGGCGGTCCAGGTCGCCCACCCGGAGGCGGAGATCGTGGTGGCCCATCACCTGGGGCTGGCGTCCGGCGTGGTCCAGGCGGTGGCCCAGCGTTACCAGGAGGCCCTGGAGGGGCGGGCAGCCATGAGCTGTGACCTGTGCAAGTACCGGGTGCAGATGACCGGCTTCGAGGCGGAGCTGGGCCTGCCCCAGTTTTCGGATCACCACCACGGCCTGCGGGGCGTGGGCCACGGACACGGTCACAGCCACGACCACGGCCTGGCCGCCCGGATGGCCGCGCTGCTCCCACCCCGCTACCAGGGCGGCGGGGAAGTGTCTCCGGAGCCCATGGGCGCGGCTGGCCTGGTCTTCGACGAGGAAGGGCGGGTGGCCTGGGATCGCATCTGGGAGGACTTCTGCGACCTGGCCCTGGCCGGGGGACCGCCCCACCGGGGTGAGCTCCTGGAGCCGGTGGACCCGGCCCGTTGTCTGGCGGACCCCGAGGGCTACCAGCGGGTCCTGGATGAGGTGGAGCGGGGGCTGTGCATGGTCACCGGGCTGGAGGTGGTGCGGAGCCAAGCCCCGGGCTGGATCGGCCTGGCCTGCGACAGCCAGGAGATGGCCATCTGGCTGCTCCGGGCCATCGTGGTGGAGAACGTCTTCGCCCGGCGGGAGGGGACGGTCCTCTACTTCCCCGTGGGGCCGGACTTCACCCTGGCCGGGGAGATCAAGAACATCGTCACCGTGGTGGCCAAGACCCACCACTACTGGCAGGAGCATCTCCAGGCCGTGCAGTGACCAGCGCCGGCCCGCCTGGTCCGCGACGGGGGCCGCGGGCAAGGATCTGCCATCGGCGAGCTCCCGCAGTCCGAGCGCCCGGCCCCTCCCGTTTCCCGTATTCCGTTTCCCGTATCCCGTTCCCCACATCCCGAGCCACCATGTCCGATTTCCTCACCGACCCCCAGGCCATCACCCAGGCCTCCTTCGCCATCATCCAGGAGGAGCTGACCGCCCGCGGGCTGCACTTCCCGCCCGGCCAGGCCCAGGTGATCGAGCGCATCATCCACAGCACCGGCGATTTCGACTTCGCCACCCTCACCCGCTTCTCCCCCGGCGCAGTGGAGCGGAGCGTGGCCAGGCTACGCCAGGGCTGCCCCGTGGTCACGGACGTGAACATGGTCCGGGTGGGCATCAGCCAGGCCCGGTTGACCGGCCTGGGCGGCGAGCTCCACTGCTTCGTGGCCCATCCGGAGGTCCACCGCCGGGCCCGGGAGGAGGGGACGACCCGCAGCGCGCTGGGCATCCGCCTGGCCTGGGAGCGGGGGCTGGTGGACGGGGGCGTCCTGGCCATCGGCAACGCGCCCACCGCCCTCTACGAGCTCCTGCGCCTGGTGGACGAGGAGGGCGCCCGGCCGGCCCTGGTCATCGGCGTGCCTGTGGGCTTCGTGAGCACCGCGGAGAGCAAGGCCGCGCTCATGGCCCAGGAGACGGTCCCCTGGATCGCCACGGAAGGCCGCAAGGGGGGCTCCCCGGTGGCTGTGGCCGCGGTCAACGCGCTGCTGCGTCTGGCCCAGGAGGCATCGTGAGCGACGGTGTGAGCGAGAGTGTGAGCAACGAGGTGAGCAACCCAGCGCCCCGCAAGTACCCGGTCCCGCCCCGCAACCGCCAGGGCAACCGCACCGGCTACACCACCGGGACCAACGCCGCGGCCGCGGCCAAGGCCGCCACCATCGCCCTGCTCAGCGGACGCTGGCCCGACCCGGTCACCGTGACCCTGCCCCTGGGCGAGGTGGCCCAGATGACGCCGGTGGAACGGGAGCTGGGCCCGGATTCCGCCCGCTGCTGCATGGTCAAGGATGCGGGGGACGACCCGGACGTGACCCACGGCGCCCTCATCTGCGCCCGGGTGGAGCGGACGGCCACCCCGGGCATCCACCTGGACGGCGGCCAGGGCGTGGGCCGGGTCACCCTGCCCGGCCTGGGGCTGGAGGTGGGCGGCCCGGCCATCAACCCGGTGCCTCGGCAGCAGATCCAGGAGAACGTGGCGGACGGGGTGCTGGAGGCCACCGGCGACCCGGACTTCCTGGCCCGGGAGGGGCTCTCCGTGATCATCAGCGTGCCCGAGGGGGAGAAGCTGGCCCAGCGCACCTTGAATCCCCGCCTGGGCATCCTGGGTGGCATCAGCATCCTGGGGACCACGGGCAAGGTCTACCCCTACAGCACCGCGGCCTGGCGGGCCAGCGTGGTTCAGGCGGTGCAGGTGGCTGCCCGGAACAACGCGGCCAAGGTGGTCATGGCCACCGGTGGCCGCTCCGAGCGCTTCGCCATGCAGATCTTCCCGGAGCTGCCCAAGGTGGCCTTCGTGGAGCTGAGCGTCTTCACCGGGGACGCGCTGAAGACTTGCCTGGCCGAGGGCGTCCGGGCCGCGGCCTTCGTGGGCATGATGGGCAAGATGATCAAGACGGCCCAGGGCCACATGACCACCCACGTGGCCGCCAACCAGGTGGATTTCGACTTCCTGGCCCGGGTCTGCCGGGAGTGCGGCGCCCCGGAAGCCCTGGTCCAGGCCGTGGCTGGGGCCAACACCGGTCGCCACTTCCTGGAGCTCTGCCAGGAGCACGGCTTCCTGGCCCCGGTCCAGCGCATCGTGGAGCTGGCCCTGGAGCAGTGCCAGCAGTTTGTCCAGAAACAGGGCGGCCAGCTGGAGCTGGAGGTGATCCTGGTGGACTTCGACGGTCAGATCCTGGGCCGGGCCCCGGCGCAGAAAAGAGGAGAGGCCCTGTGAGCCCGGTTCATCGCGCGCCCATCCTGGTCCTGGGGATCGGCGCTGGAGGAGCGGACGGGCTGCCTCCTGCCCTGCGGGAGCGGGTGCAGGCCGCGGATCTGCTGGTGGGGGGACGGCGTCACCTGGCCGCCTTCCCGGACGCGCCAGGCGAGCGGCTGGCCATCACCGGGGAGCTGGCGTCGGTGCTCCAGCGGCTGTCCCAGGCCTGGCAGGACGGTGAGCGGGCTGTGGTCCTGGCCTCGGGGGATCCCCTGCTCTACGGCATGGGGGCCACCCTGCGCCGCTACCTCCCGCCAGAGGCCCTGGAGATCGTCCCGGCTCCCAGCGCCTTCCAGCTGGCCTTCGCCGCCCTGGCGGAGCCCTGGCACGACGCCCGGCTCCTCAGCGCCCACGGCCGCCCCCTGGCCCCGGTGATCGCCGCAGCCCGGCAGGCAGCCAAGGCCGCCATCCTCACGGACCGCCGCCACACCCCCGCGGCCATCGCCCAGGCCCTCCTGGAGACCGGCCTGGCCCCGGAGACCCCTGCGGCCATCGCCGAGGAGCTGGGCGGCCCGGATCAGCGAGTCCGCCGCATGAGCCTGGGGGAGGCGTCCCAGGCCGAGGTCCGGCCCCTGAACGTCTTCCTGGTC
>WGCB01000034.1 GCA_015494005.1 Caldilineaceae bacterium | reverse complement strand
CAGGACGCCCTTCACCTGGGGGATGAGCTCCTCCAGGGCCTGCTCCGGGAAGGGCCAGAGGGTGATGGGGCGGAAGAGGCCGACCTTCACCCCGGCGGCCCGGGCCTGGTTCACCGCGGAGCGGGCGATGCGCCCCACCGTGCCGAAGGCCAGGATCAGATACTCCGCGTCCTCGGTGCGGTAGGTCTCGTGCCGGGGCTCCGCCTCCCGGATCCGGGCCAGCTTGGCCTGGAGGCGCTGGTTCAGCCGCTCCAGGTTCTCCGCGCCCAGATAGATGGAGGTGATGGTCCGGGGCGGGCGGTCCTTGGCTCCGCTCAGGGCCCAGTCCGGGCGCTCCTCCGGCCACTCCTTGAAGGGGGGCATCTCCACCGGCTCCATCATCTGGCCGATGCTGCCATCCCCGAGCAGGACCACGATGTGCCGGTACTGGAAGGCCAGGTCGAAGGCGATGTACATGAGGTCCACTGCTTCCTGGAGGGTGGAGGGGGCCAGGACGATGGGGTGGTAGTCCCCGTGGCCGGCGGAACGGGTCATCTGGAAGTAGTCGCCCTGGCTGGGCTGGATGTTGCCCAGGCCCGGGCCGCCCCGCATGATGTCCACCAGGACCACGGGCACCTCGCTGGCGGCGATGTAGCTCAGCCCTTCCTGCATCAGGCTGATGCCCGGGGACGAGGAGGAGGTCATGGTGCGCACGCCGGCGCTGGCCGCGCCGTAGACCATGTTGATGGCGCCGATCTCGCTCTCCGCCTGGAGGAAGACCCGGCCCAGCTCGGGCATGCGCCGGGCCATGTGTTCCAGCAGCTCCGTCTGGGGGGTGATGGGGTAGCCGAAGAAGGCCTCTACGCCGGCCCGCAGGGCCGCTTCCGCGATGGCCTCGTTGCCTTTCCACAGCTCCTTTGCCATGTGTTCGCTCCTTTCAAACCACTCGTTCAAGCCACTCGGTCACATCAACCGGTCACATCAACCGGTCACACCAGCAGGGACCACCTCTCGATCATGCTGCGACGGCCCGCTGGGGCTTCGGCTCCCGGTAGACGGTGAAGACCACATCCGGACAGACCACCGCGCAGACACCGCAGCCGGTGCAGTGATTGCGGCTCTCGTCCAGGACCACCGGATGGTAGCCTCGGGCGTTGTAGTCTGGGGCCAGGTGCAACACTTCCTGGGGACAGACCTGGACGCAGAGCTCGCATCCCTTGCAGCGGTCTGTCTCGATAACGACAGTGCCTTTGAGCATGGAATCACCTCCGTGAATGGGTGGAAACACCGGGCCCTCCTGGGGCGGAGCGGCGGGGAGCGGGAGGGCGGAACGCAAAAAACCCCGCCTGCTTGCAGCGCATCCGGGCGACCGTGCATCCGGGGGCGGGTGCCCTAGGTGTCGCGGTGCTCGCCGTGCAAGTGAGCGGGGTGTCGATATCCGTTCACGCATCGCCATTGATGCGCCAGCTCGATTCAGTTCAACACCAGTATATCACATTTGTGCGAAAATGGGTGCAGATCGACAGCGAAAAAGTTGCGAATCGACCACATGGGGCGTGGGATGTCCCTCAGCCTGCCCCGGGCTGGGCGCCATCCGACGCTCCTTCCTCCTCCAGTTCGGCCACCACCTCGTGCTCCAGCTCCTCCAGCTCCCGTTCCAGCTTCTCCAGCTCCGTGACGATCTGGTCCTCCAGGTTCTCTCTGCGCATGGTCTCCCGCTGGATCGCCACCATGCGGGCATGGGCCTGGTCGCCTCGCCGGCCTTGTTTGCGGCAGTCCAGGTCGTGGAGCACCGTCTCTCGGCCGTAGAGCAGGAGCTCGTCCCCGGGCTCGATGACCGTGTTGCCCCGGGGCGCGCCGATGTAGCGGCCGTCCGCCCGCTGGATGCCCAGGACCAGCACCCCCTCGTCCTGGAGCCGCAGCTCGGACAGGGACTTGTTGGCCCACCAGTCGTCCGGCTCCACCAGCATCTCCACGATCTCGTACTCCCCTTGGAGCTGGAGCAGGGCCTCGTAGTCCCGCACATCCAGGTCGGTCCAGCGCTCCAGGGCCCAGCTGATCCAGAGGGAGAGCCAGCGGTCCACCACCGAGCTGGTGGCCAGGGCCCAGAGGACGGTGATGCCGACCAGGAGCACCCCGATCCGAGCCCAGATGGGCATGCCCGTGTTCACGTTGACGAAGGTGAGCATGAGGGAGGAGACGGCCGAGACGATCCCCGCATTGCCCAGGAGCATGAGCAGGAGGATGATGCGACGGCGCACGGGATGGTTCACCACCTGCTCCGCCTCGGAGGTGGTGAAGCCCACGCCGGTGAAGGCCGAGCGGGCCTGGAAGCGGGCCGCCTCCCGGGACATGCCCGTGTGCACCAGGGCCACCGTGGCGATCCGGGTGATGAGGATGGAGAGGGTCAGGACCACCAGCAGGGAGATGACGGAGATCACCGGCGCGCCTCCTCTCTGGCCAGGCTGCGTGGGTGCAGGGGTTGGACCATCACGCCTGGTCCTCTCGACCCTGTCGAGCCTGTTGATCGTCCTGGAAGATGGCAGGCACGAAGGTCCCCTGCTCCATGACCGGCACCTCCCGCCCATCCGCGCAGAGGCCGGTGATGTTCATGGTGGTGGTGCCGATCATCATGTCCAGGTGGGCGTCCGACTCGTTGAGCCCCATGGCCACCAGCTCCTCCGAGCTGCGCTCCTGGCCCCGGTGGATGCCCATGGGATAGGCCCGGCCGAAGGCGATGTGGCAGGCCGCGTTCTCGTCGAAGAGGATGTCGTAGAAGACCAGGTTGCTCTGGAAGATGGGGGAGGTGCTGTCCACCAGGGCCACTTCTCCCAGGCGCCGGGTGCCGGGGATCTGGAAGAACTGCTCCAGCACCTCCTGGCCGTCCTCCGAGCGGAACTCCACCAGCTCCCCATCCTGGAAGCGGAAGTAGGCATCCCGCACCTCGCGCTGGAAGGGGAACGCCGGGCGGGAGATGCGGGTCCAGCCCTGGGCTCGCTGCCGGTGTGGGGTGGAGAAGACCTCCTCCGTGGGCATGTTGGGGAAGAAGCGGCGGCCGGACTGGGTGTGGGTGGAGCCGCCCACCCAGGCGGGCTCGTCCGTCAGGCCCACGGTGAGGTCCGTGCGGGGTTGACCGTCCGGCCCGGGGGTGGGGTCCAGGAAGTGGAGGCGGCGCACCTGGTTTTCCGTGAGGTAGCGGACCAGCTGCTTCAGCTTGCGGTCGTGCTCCTCCCAGGCCTGGGTGGGGTCGGGCCGGTCCAGGCGCACGGCTCGGAAGATGGCCTGCCAGAGCTGCTCCAGGGCCTCCGCCGGGCCCAGATCCGGGAAGATCTTCTGGGCCCAGGCGGGGGTGGCTG
>WGCB01000033.1 GCA_015494005.1 Caldilineaceae bacterium | reverse complement strand
GTATAAGAGACAGGAGCGGGGGCTCCCCGTCTGCGGGCGGAGGCGTGGCGGCTGGCAGCGCCTCGGGCTGGGGCTGGACCCAGCGCAGGACCCGCCGGGCGTTGCCCTGCCAGGTGTGCTCCTCCAGGACCCGCACCGCGCCCTGCCAGGCCAGTTGCCGGGCCCGAGCCGGATGCTCCACCAGCCAGCGGACGCAGCGGGCCAGGGCCTCCGCGTCCCCCGCTGGGTAGAGCAGGCCCGAGCGGCCGTCCTGGAGGAGCTGGGCGGACTGGCCCAGGTTGGCGGCCACGGTGGGCACACCGCAGGCCAGGTACTCGTAGAGCTTCAAGGGCGAGAAGTAGAAATCCTCCCGGTCCGCGTGGGGGGAGACGGCCACGTCCATGGCGGCCAGATGCTCCGCCACCTGCGGATGGGGCACCGGCCCCGTCAGGGTGACGGCCTCGTCCAGGCCCAGGACGGCCAGCCGATCCGGTAGCTCCTCGGGCATCTGGCCTACCAGGAGCAGGTGGTAGCGAGGGTCGTCCATCCAGAGCTGGCGGAAGGCCCGGAGCAGGGTGGGCAGGTCGTGCCAGGGCCGGGCCCGGCCGGCGAACCCCACCACGATCTTGCCCCCCAGGCCGTAGCGATGGCGGATCCGCCCACCCCGCACCGCCGGGTGGAAGTGGGCTGGATCCACGCCGTTGGCCAGCACGTGGACTCGGTCCGGGCTCGCGCCCTGGCGGATCACGTACTCCCGCAGGGGCTCCGAGACCACCGCGATGGCCGTGGCGGCCTGGAACTGTCGCCACTCCACCTGCTGGGCCCGGGCCGGATGGAAGAGCTGGCGGTAGCGGGCCGCCTCCTCCCGCAGGGGCGCGTTCACCTCCAGGACGAAGGGCAGCTGGTTGGCGGCAGCCAGCCGGGCCCCCACGTCGCTCCAGAGGGAGTAGCGCTCGTAGATGAGCTGGTGGGGCTCCCGGGACAGGAGCTCCTGGGCGACCCGGAACAGGCCCGAGGCCAGGGCCTGGCTGCGCAGCTCCCGGGCCGCGGCCGGTTTCTGGATCTCCCGGGGCGCGGCGGGCAGGGGCACGTGGATCAGCCGGGCCCGGGGGGCTGGACCGTCCTCTGGGCCCGGGCGTGGCGTCAGCAGGGTGACTCGGTGCCCGGCCTGGGCGAAGGCGTCGGCCATGGCCCGCACGTGGACCGCGGCCCCCTTGTGGCCTCGGATGGGAATGCCCGGGTCGGCGCAGAGAAAGAGGATGTTCATAGGGCGGCGAAGACCTCCTCCAGTCCGGGGACCGGCAAGCTGGGCAGGTTGAAGGTGTGGGAGGCCCAGGCCGCGGGCTGGGTGAGCCATTCCCGCAGCTGGGCCACGTTGCGGCGCACGTCGAACTCCCGCTCCACCTTGGCCCGGGCCGCGCGGCCCATGGCCCGACGTTGCTCTGGGTCCGTGAGGAGCTGGGCCAGGGCGCGGGCCAGGGCCTGGACGTCCCCTGGAGGCGCCAGGAGGCCGTTCTGGCCGTGGTCGATGATCTCGGGGACGCCGGTCAGCTCGGTGGAGATGACGGGCAGGCCCGTGGCCATGGCCTCCAGGAGCACGGTGGGCAGGCCGTCCCGGTTGCCGTCCTGGCCCACGATGCAGGGCAGGACGAAGAGGCTGGCCTGGCGGTAGGCCTTCAGCACCCCGTCCTGGGGGCGAGGGCCCACCAGCTTCACCCGGTCGGTCAGCCCCAGCTCCTGGATCTGGCGGTTGAGCTCCTCCCGCAGAGGGCCTTTGCCGATGATCTGGCAGTGGAAGTCCAGCCCTTGCCGGGCCAGGAGCCCGCAGGCCCGGATCAGGTCCCCGAAGCCCTTTTTCTCCACCAGCCGACCCACGGCCAGGATCCGGTTCCTCCCTCGCTGCTCCGAGCGGCTCGGCCGGAAGCGGGCCAGGTCGATGCCGTTGTAGAGGCAGCGGATGTCACCCGGTCCGTCCTGGATGAGGGCCTGCAGATAGCGCTGATTGAAGCGGCTCACCGTGACCACGAAGCGGGCGTCCCGGATCTTGTTTCGCAGGCTCTCCGGCTTCACGCTCTCGTGGAAAATGTCCTTGGCGTGGGCAGTGAAGCTGTAGGGCATGCCGATGAGGTGGTGGACCAGGTTGGCCACCCGGGTGGCGCTGGAGGCGAAGTGGGCGTGGACCCCGTCCACCGGATGCCGGAGCAGGTGCTCGGCGATGTAGCCGGCCTGGAGGAAACGCTTCACCGCGTAGGCGTGGCCCTTGGCCTCCACCTGGTCCCGGACCCGGCGGTAGCGCTCCGGGAAGGCGGCCTGGAGGGCCTTGTGCGCGGCCAGGATCCGGTCTGGCTCCATCTGGGGATACTGGGGCACGTAGATGACGTTGGCCCGGACCCTGGCCAGGCTGGCATGGAAGCGGCCATCGTCCGGCTTGCGCAGGGAGTAGATGCGCACGTCCACGCCCTGGCGCTCCAGCTCCAGGATCTCGTTGACGATGAAGGTCTCCGAGAAACGGGGGTACATCTTCAGGATGTAGGCGATGTGGGGTCTCATGCGAAAAGCTCCTTATGGATGGCTACGGCAGGCAGGCGAGCGTGGCCGTTGATGGTTGGCTTGGGCAGGGGGTGGGGTCGGCTGGGACGCTCCAGCCGCTCCTGGATGGCCTGGCTGGCCCGCTCCAGGCCGTCCAGGGAGACGGTGACCCGAGGCGGGGGCGAGGCCAGGCCCTCTTGGATGGCCCGGAGCAGCTGGGCTGGCGTCAGCTGGGTGGGGAGCAGCACCTGGGCCAGGCCCTGTTGAGCCAGCTGGCCAGCGCGGATGCGCTGCTCGGCTCGCACCCGGTCCCGGGGGATGAGGACGGCCCGCTTGCCCAGGGAGAGCAGCTCGCAGACCGTGTTGTAGCCAGCCATGCTCACCACCAGGTCCGCGGCGTGGACGTAGCTGGGCAGGTCCGGCGTGAACTCCAGCAGGGTGACGTCCTGGCCCTGGGCCATGCGCCGGAGGAGTCCCCGCTTGCCCTGGGGCATGAGGGGGCCGGTGACCAGCAGGCTGTGGAAGCCGGGCCGGTGCTCGGCGATCATCTGCAGGGCGGTGCGCAGGATGGGGTAGCCGTCCCCGCCACCGCCCACGGTGATCACCACCAGCGGCCGGTCGGTCACGTCCAGCTCCCGGCGCACGGCCTCCCTGGGTCGGGGATGGGCGCCCCGGCGCAGGTAGCCGCACTCTATCAGCTTGTCCGCGGCCTGGCTGGACATGCCGTAGGCGGTCACCGGGTCGAAGAGGCGGCGCTCCCCGTAGAGGAGGATGGCGTCGTAGACCTGCTCCAGGAGCTGGTGGGTGCCGTTGGTGTGCCACTCCGCCCGGGTGGCTGCGGGGCTGTCCTCGATGTCCCGCATGCCCAGGACGATCTGGGTCTCCGGGGACCAGGTGCGGAGGTGGCGCAGGGTGGGGAGCAGCTCCCCATGGACGCCGCCGGCCACTTTGTCCACCAGGAGGAGATGGGGGCGAAAGTTCAGGGCGGCCTGGAGGATCATCTGCTCCCGCCAGCGCAGGGTCTGGCGCAGGGTGAGGGGCAGGGTGCGGGCCTTGTACTGGCCACTGGAGCGCTTGCTCAGGGCTGGCAGCTTGACCATGTCCAGGCGGGGTGGCAGGCCGAAGGCCCCGGCCACCATGGAGCCGGTGATGAGCAGCTGGTGCAGATCCGGGATGTCCTGGGCCAGTTGCTGGGCCACAGCCAGGCTGCGGCGCAGGTGTCCCAGGCCGTAGGTGTCGTGTGAGTAGAGTAGAATACGCGGTTTGATGGCCATGGTGCGATCCGGGCAGGCGTTTTGGGACTGCCGTACTGGTGGGTGCCTCTGTGGCGGGGTGGTGGGCGAGCCTGGCAATCGAGAAGGAGTTCAGCGGAGCGTCGCCCGTACGGTGCAGCGGCCAGGGTGCGTGGTGGGGAGTAGTGAGGCCACTCACTCTATATATGCCGCCAGGGTGGGGTAAAAATACATGGAAACCGATCTGCTGGACTGGATCCTATCCCAGGAGGATCTCTTTGTGGATAAAATCCGCTTGTCCTTTTGTTAACATCAGGTTAAGAACTTCGGGTGTTTGCAGCCGTGGTGGCAGCCCGGGAAGAGACCCACGCCGCCATGAAATCCCCTGTCAACGGATTCCCCAATCAATAATGCCCGGCAGGCACAGAAAAGCAGCCCGGTCCAGGCATGGACGCGAGCTGCTTTTGGGTGGAGAGCGGTCGATGGGGGAGGACGGAAGGCGGGAGAGGCCCAGGACGCGGTGCCTCGCTGTCACATCCGGGGGCCTGGACCGCTGCGGGTTGTTCCGAGGGCTTAGCCCTGTCCCCTGACTGGCCTCATTGGCCTCGGATGCAGCTGCTGCTGATGAAGCCCCGGTTGCTGCTGGGGATGTCCCCGCGCTGCAGGCGCAGGAGGCTGGCGTGGACGTCGGGCTGGCCCGCGCCCAGCATCCCCTCCAGGCCCGGATTCTGGGCATCCACAGGCTGGGCCGTGTCCCGGATGAGCAGGGCCACCTGGCGCACGTTCAGGCTGGGATCCAGGCTGCGGAGCAGGGCCGCCTGCCCGGCCAGGAAGGGCGTGGCCATGGAGGTGCCACTCCACCAGGCGTAGCCCCCATCCAGGAAGGTGCTGTAGATGGCCTTGCCTGGCGCCGCGTACGCGATCCAGTCCCCGAAGTTGGCCCAGGGCGTCTTGACCCCGGCCTCGTCCAGCCCGGTGACGCTCAGCGCGCATTTGGTGGCCGCCGGGTAGACCTGGTCGCTCTGGTGGTCGTTGCCCGCCGCGGCCACGACCACCACACCTTGCCGGGCCACACGGCGGATGGCCTCTTTGAGCAGGCTGGACTTCTCGGCCAGGCCCAGGCTCAGGTTGATCACGTCCGCGCCCTGGTCCCCGGCATGGAGGATGCCCTGGGCCAGGCGGTAGATGTTTCCCCGGCCGTCCGAGTCCAGGACCCGCACCGGCATGATCTGGGCCTGGGGCGCGGCCAGGTGGACGATGCCCGCCACGTGGGTGCCGTGGCCAGCCGCCTCGTCGAAGAGGCCGTCGCCGTCGTCGTCCAGGCCATTGCCCTCGTCATTCGGCCAGGCATCCCCGTCTACCAGGTCCGTGCCCGTGGCGGTCAGGTGAGGGGCCAGGGCCGGGTGATCCAGATCCACGCCGGTGTCCAGCACGGCCACCACCGTGCCCGCGCCCTGGCTCAGCTGGTGGGCTGCTGGCAGCTTCAGCGCGTCCAGCGCGTACTGCCCCGTGAAGGGAGCGCTGTCCGCTCCGCCCCAGGCCCAGGAGTCCTGGCCGCTGTGCTCCGGGGCCTGGCCGATGTAGTTGAGCTCCGCGAAGGCCAGGCGCAGGTCGGCGTCCATGGCCTCGGCGAGCTCCTCCTCGTCCGCGCCGGCCGGCGCCTGGAGCAGGTAGATCCCCTCCGTGAGCTGGTCCAGGACCTGGGTGCCGTAGCTGGCGTTGACCTCCTGGATGGTGGCGCCCATGGCCGGGTCCAGCTGGGCGACGATCTGCCCGGCCACGTGGGGCGGGGACGGATCCCCGGCCTGGACGCGCCCAGCGCCCACCGGCCCCAGCAGGAGGGCCAGCAGGAGGGCAGAGAGAAGCCAGCGGGGGAAACGAATCGAAAGCGTGTGCGTGTTCATGGCCATGGGCCTCCTTGAAGCGACGGGGCAGGGGAGGGCTCGGAAATGGGCCGTCGTCCGGCCGGTTTCGGTCTTCCCTCGCCAGCCCCTCCAGTCTCAAACCGTGAATCCTCCGGTCAGTCGATCATCCACTCTGCGGCCCACCCGGCTCCATCTGCCCCATCAGGACAAAGGGGGCCCAGAAATAGGGGTGGGGGTGGCGTTCTTTCAGCCGCAGCTGGGCCGCGCGCAGGGCGGAGACTCGGCCCTCGCCCTGGGCCACGCGGCCGTACCAGTCGTCCATGAGCTGGGCCGTGGCCCGGTCCTCCACCAGCCACAGGCTGACCACCAGGGATGCCGCGCCCGCGCTCAGGAAGGCCCGGCTCAGCCCCAGGATCTCGTCCCCGGCCAGAACCTGGTGGCGTCCGCTCTCACAGGCGCTCAGGGTGACCTGGGCGCCGGTCAGCTCCAGCGCCATGACCTGGCTGGCAGTCAACCATTCCCCCTGGAGTTTCAGGGCGGAAAACATGGGATTGTCGCCCCGGAAAAGGCCATGGCAGGCCAGGTGGAGCAGGCGGGCCTGGGGGGCATGGCGCTGGAGGTTGGCGTGGGTGGCCCCAGCGCCCAGGAAGACCCGAGCCCCGGGCAGGTGGCGGGCCACGGCCTGGACCTCCTCGGCCACGAATGGGATGGAGGGGTCGTCCGCGCCCAGGACCAGGGCCCCGCCCTGGCGTCGGGGTGTCCGCTGCTGGCAGAGGGCGAAGACCGTGACGCTGGGGGCATAGCTGACCTGGAAGTGTTCCAGCAGGTAGCCCTCCCCATCGAAAAGGGCGTGGAAGGGCACCTGGTGCAGCTGCCCGTGGGGGATGATCAGCAGGGGAGCGGGTTCCTGGGCTGTGGCCGGGGGGAGGAGCGGCTCCAGAGGGGCGATCAGTTCCCGGTGCAGGGCGCCCAGGAGCTGTTGGGCCGAACGGATCATCTGGGGCATGTGGCGCTGGGTGAAGTGGGATCCGACCCGAAAGCGATCCCACTGGATGGCCAGGCGCTGGCAGAGTGCCCGGATCCGGGGCAGGCTGCTCAGGCGGCGCACAACCCGCAGCTCGCCTCCCCGCTGGACGAAGGCCAAGATCTCCTGGCCGGCGATGTGGTAGGCCAGCATGGTGGCTCCAGGGGGCAGGCTGTGGCGCAGGGTCTCCAGGGGCAGGTGGGGATCCCGGGCGCCGTCGAGCCCGCTGCTGCCCAGGGTGGGCGTGGCCTGGAGGCGCAGTCGCTGCATCTCCTGCTCCAGCAGCCGGACCCGGTCGGTGAGCCCGTCCAGGGGCAGGTGGCGCTCCCCGCTGGCGCCGCCGGAGAAGAGCTGGTTGTAGAGGATGTTCAGGTCGGCCTGGAGGGCTTCCAGCCGGGCCGCCAGCTCTGGATCCTGGACTCCCTCCCGCCGGGTGGCGGCCAGGCCAGCCAGGAGATCCACCAGGGCCCGGGACTTGGCCTGCTCCGCGATGGCGAAGGCCTGGGCCACGCCCTGCTGGTCCTCCCGGCGCAGGTGCAGGAGGACCAGGTCCTCGTAGGCGGTGAGTTTGTCGCTGAGGAAGGAGGTGCGCAGCGCCTCCTGGGCCAGGGTGCCCCGCAGCTGCTCCACCGTCTCGATGGCCGCCTCCAGCCGAGGACGGGCCTCGTCGTCCCGCCCCTGGACCATGCGCAGCCGTCCCAGGCGCTGGTGCAGACGATAGCTCAGGTGGGGCAGGGAGAGCTCCTGGACCACGGCCTCGGCCTGGCCCAGGAGGGTTTCCACCTGCTCCAGGTCGGGCCAGAGCAGGTCGGCCAGGCGCAGCAGGGCGAACACCTTTTGCACGGGCCACGCTTCCCCCGCCACCAGCTCGTAGGCCTGGCGCGTGCGCCTCAGGGCCCCGTCCCTCTCCTTGCGCCGGGCCAGGAGGGCCGCCTCCTCCAGGAGCACGCCGGCCAGCATGGGGGCGTTGTCCGCCTGGCGGAAGAGCTCCGCGGCGATGGCCAGGGCTTCCTCGGCTTCACCCAGCCGGTGGAGGGCCGCCAGGGTCGCTCCCTGCCCCCAGCGGGCCCGGGCCAGGAAGTAGATCATGCCCGCTTCCTCCAGGCCAGCTCCGGCCTCCTGGTAGGCGTCCAGGGCCTCGGGGTAGAGGTTCAGAGCCAGGTGGAGGTCCCCCATGTCCAGGCGCAGGATGTGGCCCTCGGCGCCCGCCTCCATCTCCTGGAAGAGGCGGCTGGCCTGCTCCAGGGTGGCCAGAGCCTGCCCGTATTGGCCCAGGAGCTGGTGGGCCAGCCCCAGATTGTTCAGGCTCTTGGCCCACATGCGCCGGTTGCCCTGGGCCTGGAAGTAGCTCGCGGCGTCCTCCAACAGGCTGGCCGCCTGGCGGGCCTGCCCCAGGTTGATCAGGACGATTCCGTGGTTCACCTGGAGGTGGGCGACCGGCTCCTGGATGCCCAGGGCTCTGTACTGGGCCTCCGCGGCGGTGAAGGCTGCCAGCGCCTCCTGGTAGCGGCCCAGCCGGCGATAGCAGATGCCCAGATTGCGCTGGGCCATGGCGGTGAGCAGGGCTGCCTCCGAGGGCGGCATGCCGTTCTGCCGCACCTGGGCCAGGAGCCGCAGGCCCGTGTCGATGGCGTCCTGGAAGCGGCCCAACTCCCCCAGCACATTCATCAGGCCCAGGTCCGTGCGCAGAGCGGCGCCGGTCTCCCCCTGGGCCAGATAGCCGTCCCGGGCCTGGCGGATCAGCTCCTGGGCCTGGCGGAGATCGCCCTGGATGGCGAGGGCCTGGGCCTGGACATAGCGGGCCTGGGGGATCAGCTGGGGCGCCAGGGACGGGTCCGCGACGCGAGCGCAGAGCCCGGCCAGGCGCCTGGCTCGATCCGGATCCTGGGTGGCCAGCCGGGTGGCCCAGGTGACCAACCGCTCCAGGCCGGCCGGGCGGAGGAGGCCGGCCCCCTGCAGGTAGATCCGCTGCGCGGTGAAGTCGGGCTGGCTCAGCAGCCCGTCCAACCACTGGCTGTCCAGGTTCCGCTCGGGTTCGTTCATGGCTGCAGGGTCAATTCGATGCCTTGGACGGCGATCTCGCGCTGATCGTCGCTCAGGATCAGGTCGTAGCGGCCCGGGGGGAGACCGGTGAAGCCGAACTCGCCCAGGTCGTCGGCCATGGTCAGCTCCATCTCCGTCTCTCCCTGGAGGAGCTGCACGACAAAGCCCTGGGCCGAGGCCGTGGTTTCGTCCAGGAGGAAGATCTGGCCGTGGAGGTCCAGGCCGGCCTGC
Source organism: Caldilineaceae bacterium (assembly GCA_015494005.1). Classification (GTDB taxonomy): domain Bacteria; phylum Chloroflexota; class Anaerolineae; order Caldilineales; family Caldilineaceae; genus S144-5. Next base: position 340 of record WGCB01000033.1, on the reverse strand, counting down.
TGGGGAGGCTGGCTGATGTGCAGGGCCAGGTCGGCCACCTCCGAGGTGTAGATGAGCTGGCGGGGCTGGACCTGGGCCGTCGGGGAGCGCAGACCGACCAGCCCGGGCTGCATGCGGCTGTCGAAGAGGAGGATCCCGGCCAGGCGCTGCCAGAGACTGGGCCCTCGTTGCTTCTGGCAGTGCTCCTGGAAGCGGCGGCGCAGGGATTCCCGGACCTCCTGGGGCGGCCGGTCCAGGACCACGGCCTGGCGCAGCTTCTGGAAAGCCTGGAGCCAGGCCACCAGGTCCCGGATCTCCGGCTCTGCGTGGGTCACCTGCTGGGCTATCTGGGCCGATTCAT
>WGCB01000032.1 GCA_015494005.1 Caldilineaceae bacterium | reverse complement strand
GGCCGTGGCGTTGACCTTCCTCTGGCTCATCGCCTTAGGCAGCGTGGTGGTCAAACGGGGGCAACGCCACCTGGTGGACCATCGGAGCCGACGGGATAAAAGCTATTTCCGTATCGGTTGGGACTGGACCCTGCGCTGCCTGCGTTTGGATGAACCCGTTTCCTTCCGTCTTATACCCTACCCGTAGCTCAAAGTGATGTGTAGCTAGGAAGGAAGAAGCGAGGTGTTACCTGGACTCCGGAGTTGGAAGCTGGAAGTTGGGAGTCGGAGGCGCCTCAGAGCGACGCCCCAGCCATTGGATCACCCAATTGCCCATGCATCCAGCCATGGAAGCTACCGCCTGCCCCGGGCTCGGGTGGGGAGGACGACGCCGGACGCGGCCAGGGCCTGCATGTCCCGCAGGATGGTGCGGCGGCTGACGCCCAGGGCCTGGGCCAACTCCGCGTCCGTGGGGGCGCCGCCCTGGGCCGCGGCTTCCTGGAGCAGCCGGGCCAGGACAGCCCGCCGTCGTTCGCTCTTGTTGGGGATGAGGAGATCCCCGGGCGCGACCACCGTCCAGGTGACGGTCACCGTCTCCTCCGGGTTCAGGGCCCGGCCCAGGGGAGCGTCCTGCCGGGCCAGGGTGACCTCCTGCCGCTGGGTGTGCCGCTCCCAGGCCACCTGCAGGAGCTGGTTGTTGAACATCTCCTGGACCGCGCTCTCCTGCTCCTCCGGGGCGAGGCCGGCCAGCTGCGCATCCTGGGCCGCCTTGGCCTGCAGCAGGTAGCGGATGGCCTCCTCCTGCCGCCCCTGGCCCAGGCGCACATGGTAGCCGGCCATGTAGATGGCCAGCTGGATGTCCGGGGGCACATCCTCGCCCAGGGCATGGAGCCCGGCCAGCGCCTCGGCGAAAGCTGCATCCCCTGCCGCGTGGTCCTCCTGCAGCGCGCAGATGTAGGCCAGATCCCCGGCCGTGACCATGGCGGTGAAGGTTTCGCCCAGCTCCCGCCGCACCGCCAGGGAGGCCTCCAGCGCGGACCGGGCCAGGGCCAGCTGCTCCAGGCGCAGGAAGGCCCGGCCCCGGCAGTACTGCGCGAAGCCCTCCAGCCGTCCGAAGCCCGTCTCGTGGGCGATGGCCAGGCACTCGTCCAGGCATTCCAGGGCCTCGTCGAAGTGGCCCAGGGAGAAATAGGCGCTGGCCAGGTTGTTCAGGTCCACCCCCACCCGAACCCGGTGGCCCAGGGCCCGGGAGATAGCCAGGGCCTGCTCGTAGTAATCCCGGGACTTCTCCAGCTGGCCGATGCGCATGGCGATGCCCCCCAGGTTGCTCAGGTTTCTGCCCTCGCCGGCCCGGTCCCCCAGCTCCCGACAGAGAGCCAGGGCCCGCTCGTGGACCTCCGTGGCCTCGGCCATGTGGCCCAGCTGCATGTGCGCGCCGCCCAGGTCGGCCAGGGTGCGCACCTCCCCGTGCAGGTCCCCGGCCAGGCGGAAGAGGTCCGCGGCCCGCTGGTGGAAGGCCAGCCGATCCTGGAAGCGCCCCTGGCTCTGGGCCACGGTCCCCTGGAGGTTCAGGGCCTCGGCCAGGCCCCGCAGCTGGCCCAGCTCCCTGTAGATGGCCTCGGCCTGCTGCCCGTGGAGCTGGGCCCCGGGATAGTCCCCCGTCTCGATGGCCAGACGCCCCAGGGTGAGGAGCAGCCCGGCCTCCAGAGCCTTGTCCCCCACCGCCTGGGCCAGGGAAACGCCTTGCCGGGCCTGGTCCTGGGCCTGCTCTAGCTGACCCTCGATCCGCAGTTGGTCTGCGGCCAGCAGAGCCACCTCCCCCCGGCGCCGGTCATCGTCCAGGGCTTCCGCCAGCCGGGCCAGCTCCTCCAGCGGACCCCGCCGCTCCGCCTGCCGCCCCAGGAGGCCCAGGGCTCGGATCTTGCCGTGGAGGGCCCGGTAGCGGCTGGGCCCGTCCGATGCGGAGAGGATGGCCAGGGCCTGATCGAAGCGCTCCAGGGCCTGGGCAAAACCTGCCTGGGCCAGGGCCGCTTCCCCGGCCGCCAGGGCGTGGCGGGCTGTGGCGGCTCGGTCGCCGCTCCCCTCCGCGTGGTAGAGGAGGGTGGTCGAATCGGCCTGGGCCGTCCGCTGCAGGTGCTCCAGCGCGGCCCGGTGCCAGCGCCGTCGCTCCTCCATGTCGATCCGCTCGTAGATCCCGGCCCGCAGGGTGTCGTGGACGAAGCGGTAGCCGTTGCCGTCCAGGGCCAGGATGTGGGCCTGCTCCAGCTCCCCCGCTGCGGCGGGCAGGGCCTCCCCGGCCAGGCCGGCCTGCTGGCCCACTCCCTGCCAGGTCTCGTAGTCGAAGTGCCGGCCCAGGATCGCCGCCACGTCCACCCGCCGCCGGGCCTCCGGCGAGAGCAGGGCCAGGCGCTGCTCCGCCAGCCAGTCCAGGCTGGGCAGGGCATCCGGGGACGCATCCGGGGCCTCCAGCAGGGCCAGGGTGAGCAGGGGGTTGCCGCCGGTCTGCCGCCGCAGCCGGGCCAGGGCTTCGGGATCCGTGGCGACCTGGTCGGAAAGCCCAGTGGCCCGGGGGGCATGGTGGCGCACCAGCTCGGCCAGCTCCGGCTCCTGCAGGCCGGCCAGGTGCAGGACCAGCCCGCCGCTCCGGTCCCAGGCCAGGACCTGGCGCCAGGCGGCCTCGTTTCGGCGCAGCTCCTGGGGCCGGGCGCTGAGGACCAGCAGGATCCCCAGCTCGGCCAGGGGCTCCTGGAGCCGGGCCAGCAGGGGCCAGAGGGCCGGATCCGCCCAGTGCACGTCCTCCAGGATGAGCAGGTGGGGGGCGATCTTCTGCAGGCCGGTCAGCAGGCGGAGCAGGGCGATGTCCAGGTCCTGGGGCTCCTCCGGCCAGGGAGCCCCAGGGGCCTGACCCTGGCGAGCCGTCGCCTCCTGGGCCGTGAGCAGCTGATCCACCGGGGGCAGGAGGTGGCGCAAGGTGTGCAGCCAGATGGGCTGGATCAGCTGCTGGAGCTGCTGCACCCGGGCCCGGGGCAGGAGGGAGGAGAGGGCCTGGACCAGGGGCGTGTAGGGAGCGGGACGTCGGTAGGCCGGGCTGTGTCCCCAGCCCACCTGCCAGCCTCGCCAGCTGGCGGCCTCGGCCAGCTCCTGGAGCAGGCGGCTCTTGCCCATGCCGGCCTGCCCCAGCACCAGGGCCAGGCCACCCTGGTTGTGGTAGGCCTGGTCCAGGCGAGTGAGGAGGGCCCGGCGCTCCTTCACCCGGCCCACGAAGGGTGCATCCTGGCCGGAGGGAGGGCTGGGATGGTGGCGCAGGGCCAGCTCGCCCTGCAGGCGTTGGGCCAGCTGCTGGGTCTCGGGGCTGGGAGGGGCGCCCAGCTCCGCGGCCAGGAACTCCTGGAAGGCGGCGTACTCCTGGAGGGCTTCCGGGAGCCGGTCCAGGCGGGCCAGGCAGCGCATGATCCCCTGTCGCACCGCCTCCCGCAGGGGGTCCAAGGCCACCAGGCGGCGGTAATGGTCCAGGGCGGCGGCGAAATCGCCCCCGGCTTCCTGGAGCCGGGCCAGGCGCTCCAGCGCGGCGAGGTACTGTTCGTGGAGGCTCACCCGGCGGCTGAGGACCCAGTCCTCGTAGAAGCTGGGGAGCAGAGGGCCCTGGTAGAGGGCCACCGCGGCCGTCCAGGCCTGGGGATCCTCCTCGGCCAGGAGGCGTTCGAACTCCCAGACATCCACCCAGAGACTTTCCGGCTCGACCAGGGAGAGGCTGTCCCGGGTGGCGGTCAGCCAGCCAGGGCCCAGGGCGGTCTGGAGCCGGTAGAGCAGGTCGGAGAAGTTGCGGCGCATCCGGGTGGGCGGGGCGCCGGGCCAGAGGAGCTCGGCCAAGGCTTCCCGGCTGTGGGCCGGCTTGGGGTAGAGGAGCAGGTAGGCCAGGAGCCGTTGGGCGCGTCCTCCAGGGATCTGGAGCGGCCCTTTTTCAGTTTCGATCCCCAGTTGGCTCAGGAGGCGCACACGGCGGGGAGCACGTGGGTGGTTCATGGTGGCTTTCTCGATGCGATGGACGTGCGCGGTGAGGGCCCGGCCCTGTCTCGGGGCCTATCTGCTCATGGGAAGGCGATTGGAAGCACTCTGGGTTCCAGCAGTGGTGGCCCAATCATCGTCGATCTCCGGTGATCCGTCAAACCGGGCTCCTGCACCCCCTGGCACCCCCCTGCGGGTGCAAGTAAGAGTTGTCAGTGAAGTAGAAAGAGAAGGACCTCCGAAGATGTGTAGAATAAGAAGGTATCCAAACCCAATCTACCATCCAGGAGGTCCCAATGGAGTGTAGCACGAACGACGCAAAGAAGAAAGCATTTGTGCAGACGG
>WGCB01000031.1 GCA_015494005.1 Caldilineaceae bacterium | reverse complement strand
GCTCACGGCCACCCCCACGCCCAGCGGGCTCGGTGGGCTGGGCTGGCTGAGTGGCGGCCCTGGCCTCGGCCTGGGGGATCTCCTGGTGCTGCTCCTCTGCGTCGGCGGGATCGGCCTGGGGGGCCTGGGGCTGATGCTGCTCCTGGTGGCCCTTTTCTACCTGCGTTCCCGGGGAGAACGACCCTAGGAACCGGCCACGTGACACCGTCCAAGCCCCCGTCAAGTAAATAACCTGCAAGTGAATAACCTGGAGGAAACCATGGAGAACAGGTCCGACAGGGAAGAAGCGCCCGAGAAGAAGCCGGTGCGGGCCTTCATCGCCATTGAACTGCCTCCGGAGCTGAAGCAGCGCCTGGAGCGGCTCCAGCGAGAGCTGCAGCGAGAGCTGGGACTGGAGCTCTTCCGCTGGACGCCCCTGGAGAACATGCACCTGACCCTGCGCTTCCTGGGGCAGACCAGCCCGGCCCAGCAGGAGGCCATCGCCGCGGGCCTGCGCGCCATCGTCCGAGGGCGTCGGCCCATCCCGCTGACCCTGCGGGGCCTGGGGATCTTTCCCAGCCCGGGGCGTCCTCGGGTGATCTGGGTGGGGCTAGGCGGCGGGCTGGAGGAGCTGGCCCGGCTCCAGGAGGCCATCGAGCGCCTGGTCCAGGAGGCGGGCTTCCAGGCGGAAGGCCGGGCCTTCTCGCCCCACATCACCATCGCCCGGGCCCAGCGCCACGCCTCCTCCGCCCAGCTCCGGGCCGCGGGGAGCGCCCTCCAACCCCATCTGGCCAGGCCAGGACGCGCCCTGGGCGACTTCATCGCCCAAGAGATCGCCCTCATCCGCAGCCAGCTGCGCCGGGGTGGGGCCATCTACACCCCTCTGGCCCACTTCCCCCTCGGCCAGGAGAAATCCAGCCCGGACGCCTCCGCCCAGGAAAGCCAGGCAAAGGAAACGGGCGAGGATCGGTGATCCTCGCCCGCGGGTGGCACCCTCGGTTGTCGTCCCATCGCCCCATCACGTCTCGTGGACCAGGGACTCGTCCCCTCGGGGCGTTTCCAGGGGCCCTGGCTGCCCGGCCTGGCTCTCTGGCTCCTGGATCAGCTGAGCTGGCCCGGCCATCCCCACCGGAATCTGGGCCGAGGCGGCGGCTTCCAGGCCGTGGAACATCACCGAGAGGGGCACGTTGACCGCCGCTCCGGTGACGAAGCCCCACAGGGCCAGGGCCACCAGGCCGATGAGCTGGGCCTGGAGCTGGCCGGGGAAGTCTGGCTGGTAGCCGCTGGCCACGAAGAGGCCCGACACCCCCTGGCCGGCCACGCCCAGATGGCTCTCCAGCCCAGTCAGCTGCCAGCCCGCCCCCAGGGATCCGTCCGCCCACAGGCCCACAGCCAGCAGCCCCAGGGCAGCGGGGATCCCAGCCATGCTCATCACCCCAGCCCGGTCGTTCAGCCGCAGCAGCCGATCCACGCCGAAGGTGACCAGGGGGACGCTGGCTCCCACCACCATGCCCAGGAGCAGGGCCGTGCCCGGCAGGACGAAGGGGCCCACGGCCAGGCCAGCGACGATCCCCGCGGCCACGCCCCGAGCGCTCATCAGGGGGTGGCTGTGCCCCACCACGAACCAGGTGTAGAGGAGAGGGACCAGCACCCCGCCGCCCCCAGCCAGGAGCAGGTTGATGCCCCCGCGTAGAGAGGCCGTCGCTTCCAGCCCCGCCGTCTGGATGGGGTTGCTCCAGCTCCAGCCCACCGCGCCGGTGAAGAGGAGCAGCGCGCCCGCCACGGCCAGCAGGGGCAGCTGAGCCGGGGGCAGCTCCGGATCGTCCAGGGGGCGGGGCTCCTGCCGGGGCAGCCAGGCCAGGAGCGCGGCCAGGGTGAAGCTGCTGGCCACCAGGAAGACCGTCCCCGCGCCGGCGAAGTCCACGAAGCCGTGGCCCAGGCCCAGGTTCCGCCCCAGGGCCGCCAGCCAGCCGCCGCCCTGGACCCAGTTCCCGGCCAGGGGGTAGACCAGCCCGCCGGTTAGCAGGGCGATGAGCAGGCTGGCCAGGGCCGGGGCCCGCCCCCGCAGGGCCACTGTGGGCAGCAGGGCCGCGGTCATGGCCCAGGGCAGGTGCCCCAGGAAGAGGGCGTAGACCTCCGGCGTGGCGATGTCACTGGAGAGGAACCAGCCGCTCAGCCCGGCCATGCCCCAGCCGGTCCCCCAGTCCGGGGGCAGCGCGCTCCACTCCCAGACCAGGCCCAGCAGGCCCGGTTGGGGATAGAGCAGGCCGATGCCGCCGAACTGCAGGGCGAAGCCCACAGCCCAGTAGCCCAGGCCGGCCAGAGCCAGAGCCGCCAGCCCGCCCAGGGCCACATCCCAGGCCCGTTTGGAGTCCAGCCCGGCGGCTGCGATGAGGATCAAGCCGACGGGCAGCAACATGGCCAGCCCCGCGGCCACAACAAACCAGTACTCTACGCTCATCAGCACCCCACACTCATGACGTCGCTACTCACCCTTCCTCAGGTGAATCCAGCGCTGTGGACCCAGCCGTGTGGGTCCTGCCGTTCAGCCGTGTCGAAATTCAGGGGAGCACGCAGACGGGGGATGGACAACGGGTCAGCGCGAAGGGAAGAAAGACAGGGAACGTCTTGTCCAGGGCGTGTTCGCCTCTGCTCAGGGATACTCCAAGGCCAGCACGGACGAGGCGCCCCTAAATTCGGTGGGTAATCATACCAAAAATGCCCCCGCTTGACCAATGTTGTGATAGACTGGGGGCCTGGAATGAGGGATACCGTCGAGGCAGCGCAAGGATCCGGACGGGGCCAAGGTCTCTCAAGGCCAAACCTTACAATCCTGGCACTTCCTTGACTCTCCCCAAAAGATTTTCTACGCAATTTCGCGGAGTTATCACCAATTGGCCTTACTTATCCACGGATTTATCCTGAAAACGGTGGAAAACGGTGGTCGGACGCTAGAGTTCTGGCCTACACCCCAGACGCATGCAACAAATCGTGTCGCAACGTAAGGAACGGACGAACGAACGTCAAGGCGCCCGGACTGGCACGCCAGCCTGGGGGAAGGCCCTCTCCCGCTGGCTGGTTGGGCTCTTGGGTGGAGGCGCTTTCCTCCTCTACGCCCTCACCGCGGCCCCCAGCATCGTAGCCCTCTACGACGACAGTCTGGAGTTCCAGCTGGTGGTCCCCACCTTCGGCATCCCTCACCCCACCGGCTACCCCCTCTACGTGCTGCTCGGGGGCCTGTGGAGCCGCCTGCTCCTGCCGGTGGGCAACTGGGCCTGGCGGGTGAACCTCTTCAGCGGGCTGGCCGGCGCAGGGGCTGTGATGCACCTCTTCCTCCTGGCCCGCCGCCTGCTGGGACCCGCGCTCGGGCTCCGCTCCCTCCTGGCCGGGCTGGCCGCGACCCTGGCCTTCGCCCTGAGCCCGGTCTGGTGGAGCCAGACCACCCTGGCCGAAGTTTACGCCCTGCACGGGCTCTTCGTGGCCGCCATCCTCCTGGCCGGGGTGACCGCCCTGGACGCCCCCATCGCGGACCGCACGGATCCGCCTCGCCTCACCCCTCTCTTCCTGCTCCTGGGCCTCTCCCTGGCCCACCATCGCACCACCCTGCTCCTGCTCCCAGGCCTGGCCGTGGCCCTGCTCTGGCGCTTCCCGGGCCTCTGGCGGCCCCGCCGGGCCTGGCTCCGCTGGCTCCTGGCCCTGACCCTGCCCCTGCTCCTCTACGCCTACATTCCCATCCGGGCGGCCATGGGCATCCGGGATCTGCGAGGGGACTACGTGAATAGCTGGCCCGGCTTCTGGAACCACGTGCTGGCTCGGGGCTACACCGGCTTCTTCCAGGACAACCCCCTGGCCGTGGAGCGCAGCCCCGCTGACTGGCTAGCCCTCTTCCAGGCCCAGTTCGGCTGGCCCTTGCTCCTCCTGGGGCTGCTGGGCCTGGCCCTGGGGCTGGCCGGCCGTCGACGCCGGGCCTGGACCCTGGTTGCCCTGGTCGGGCTCACCCACCTCCTCTTCGGCCTGGCCTATCGGGTCCCGGACGTGGAGGTCTTCCTCATCCCGGCCTTCCTGGTCCTGGCCCTGGGCCTGGGCCAGACGTCCTTTGTTTTGGCAGATGTTTTGGCAGATGTTTTGGCGAAAAGGGTGGGGAGCACCCTGCCCCGGGGGTCTCAGCTTGCCCTGGGGGGGCGCCGCCTCGCCTGGGGCAT
>WGCB01000030.1 GCA_015494005.1 Caldilineaceae bacterium | reverse complement strand
TCGCCAGGGGCTGGGCCAGCCGGGGATGGAGGGCGCCCTCGGGGATGGCCTCCAGGGCCTGGACGCCTCGCTCCGCTTTCACCGCCATGACCTCGAAAGCCGGATCCTGGTCGGCCAGGGCGGCCAGCGCGGCCACGTGCAGGGGTTGCTCCCCCGGGTCCGCGAGGGCGGGAGCCACCAGGGCCAGGCCATCGGCCGCCACCCCGGTGAAGGAGGCGCCTGCCCTCAGGAGCTCCGGCGCGTAGGCCAGGGTGGAGCCGTACTCGGTCACCCCGTCCAGCCGGCGCAGCAGGGGCGTGAAGGGACGGATCTCCCGCTCCAGGCCGCCCAGATCCTGGGAGAGCCCCCGAAGCAGGGGCTGGGCCTGGGGCAAGCGCTGGGGAGTGATGCCTTCCACCACAAGACGGTTCAAGGCGGCCGCGTGCCGGTAGAAGCGCCAAGTGTGGAGACCGATCTTGCCGGCCTTGAGGCCCACCAGACCCAGGATCAACACCAGCAGGCCGATCCAGAGCCAACGCCACACACTCGCACTTTCTTTCTTGCCTGATGTTTTCTTGTCTGATGTTTTGCCCGGGGAAGACGGCGCCTGTGTCAATTCCATGGCCCACATTGTAGCACAGGAGAGTGCAGAAGACGTACTCCACCTGTGAAAAAACAGTGAAAAATTCTTGGGGATTGGGTGGAGTGCTCCAGCCTCACGGTTCCGGGACGTAGCGCCAGATGGGGCCGGCGGGTTCCAGCTGCTCCAGGGGGACCAGAGGCAGCTTCTCCGCGAAGAAGATGGGCCGTTGCCCCTGGTTCTGCTGCAGGACCTCAAGCGGGGACTGGCCTGCGCCGGGCAGATCCGGGTAGAGGTCCGCCAGGAGCCGAGGATACCAGTCGAACTGGTAGAGGGCGGCGTTGACGAAGGCCGTGCCGGGGGCCGCCTCCAGGATCTCGCCGCTGGCCCAGGCCCCGTACCAGAGGGCGAAGGTCTCCGCGTCCGCGCTGCTGATGACCAGGCTGTCCGGCTCCAGGACCCGGGCCACCCCCTCCACGAAGTCCTGGGCTTCCCGGTCCGAGCGCAGGGAGATGCCTGGCAGGCGAATTCCAGTCAGGATCAGCAGCCCCAGGAGGAGCAGGGCCGGGATCCCTCGCTCCAGGAGAGCTTGACCCGGGGGCAGGCGCTGGGACAACCATTCCGCCAGGGCCGGGCCGCCCACGGCCAGCCAGAGGGCCATCATCCAGGCCACGGCCAACAGGTAGACCTGGCTGTCGAAGGTGCTGTAGCCCATGGTGTAGATGCTCACCGGCAGGATCCAGAGCAGGCTCCAGGTGCGCAGGCGGGGCTGCCGCTGGTCCAGGACGTTCAGGCCGATGAGGGCCAGGCCCAGGCCCACAGGAGTGTACTGGCGGGAGGTGATCAGGGCCCACTGGCTCAGCTGGCCCAACCAGGCGCTGCGGGGGATGGCGAAGAGGTAGCGGCGATAGGCCTCCCCGCGCACCAGCCACCACAGGCCGGAGAAGCCCTCCGAGTAGCCCCAGTTCACCGGGGCGGGTGGTCGCCGGGCGGCCGCCAGGGGGATGCGCAGGTAGAGGAGCAGGGGCAACAGCCCCCCCAGCCCCATCCAGAGCCAGAAGCGGAGGCGGCGCAGGGGCGCGCCCTCCTCGCTCCAGAGCCAGTAGAGGGTGGCCGGCGCGATGAGGGCGAAGGTCAGGTGATGGGCCAGGCCCAGCCCCAGGCTGATCCCCAGGAGCAGGGGCCGCCGCCAGGGAACTTCCGAGCGATAGGCCAGGAGCACCCAGGCGTGGAAGGTGAGGAGCAAAGCGTGGAGGGCGTAGACCTCGGTGATGAGGGCCTGCCCCCAAAGCAGAGGGGTGGCCGCCCAGGCCAGACCAGCCAGGGAGGCCCACAGCCAAGCCCAGGGCCGCTCCCGGATGAGCCCGTGGGCCAGGTGCACGGTGATCCCCACGCTGGCCGCCGCGCTCACTGCGCTGAGCAGGTTGCCCCGCCAGGCCACGTTGCTGGCCGGGGCCACTCCGCCCAGGAGAGCCAGCCAGCCCTGGAGCAGCAGGGTGTAGAGGGGATATCCGGTGGGGTGGGGCACGCCGTTGCTGGCCGCGGCGGCCAGGAAGTCCCCGCCGTCCGCGCCGAAGTTGGCCCAGGTCAACCCCGGGGCCAGGGTGAAGAGATAGAGGAGCAGGGCCATCCCAGCCACACCCAGGGCCAGGATCCTGGCCCTCCTCTCCCCCAGGCCCCCAGGATGCGCCGGGGCAGGGGGCTCGACAGAGGGCTCGGCAGGGGCGGCGTTTCGGCGTTTCGTGCGGGCCATCACTCGAGGAAGTCAGGCAGGATCTTGGGCGGCATGCCGATGCTCAGGCCAGCGGTGCTGCTCTCCGCGTTGGCCGCGGAGGCCACTGCGATGTTGTCGATGACTGCACCGTCGGGCACGTCCGTCCGCACCTCCACCAGGAGCTGCACCGTCACCTGGGCGCCGGGAGGCAGGCTGGCCCAGCGCACCTCCAGCACAGGGTCGCCCGTGTGGGGGTCCGAGCCCAGGAGCACCTCACCCCCACCCGGATCGGCCACGCCCACAATGGTCAGCCCCGAGGGCAAGGCGTCGCGCAGGAGCACATCCCGGGCCGCCTCCTCCCCGGGGTTGGTCACGGTGAAGAGGATGGTGGCCGGCTTCCCCTGCCAGACCAGAGGGGGCAGGAGCTCTTGGGCCAGGATCAGCCCGAAGGTGGGCAGGGGCGTGGC
>WGCB01000029.1 GCA_015494005.1 Caldilineaceae bacterium | reverse complement strand
GGTAGACCTGGGCCGTCTCCACGTCCTTGGTCAGGTAGTAGCTGACGCTCACCCAGTCATCCCGCAGGCCGTCCTGGTTGGGCCGGAAGACCTGGGGCACCACCGCGAAGTTGTGCAGCTCGGGTAGCTCCGTGTCCCCGTTTTCCAGGACGATGGTTCCGCTGGCCTCCTCGGTGCGCCCCTGGTCGTCTGTGGCCTGGATCACCCAGCGGTAGACGCCGTCGGGCAGCACCCGGCTCAGCACCTCCATGCGCGTCCCGTCCTTCTCCAGCACCATGGGCTCGTCCACCACGCCGCCCCAGAGCACGTGGTAGTCCCCCGGGGAGCGGCGCCGCTCCTTGCGGAAGTAGAAGCGCTCTCCCGCCTCGTTCTCGAAGAAGATGCTCACCGTGGCCGAGCGGCCCAGGCTGTAGCGGATGCTGGTCACGTCCGTCTCCCCGTCCGCGTTGGGGCTGATCCGATCCGGGGCCACGGTCACGTCCCGGAGCAGGGGGCCGAAGGGCAGATCGAGCTGGCCACACCCGGTCAGGAGCAGGGCCAACAGGGCCAGGAGCCCGATTGTTTTCGCAGGTGCAGATCGTCTGTTCATGGCGTCCATTCTAGATGAGTTCCTCGCGGAAGCCCAAAAATGGGCTGGAAAAGGCGTGGGATGCCTGGCTGATGGCGGGCTCTCCTCAGCGCACGGTCACCGTGTCCAGCTCCAGGGCATCCCGGCCATCGGGCAGGAGCAGGCGAGGCAGGCCCGGCTCGTCCGGCCGGTAGACGGCCAGGATCAGGGTGTACTCCCCTGGCTCCTCGGGCACGGGCAGGGAGAGGCGCAGGGTGTCCGCCTCGCCAGGCGCCCGATTCGTGAACCGAGGTAGCTCCATGTCCCGTTGGGCTGCTGGGCGTCCATCCGGCCCCAGCCACTGGACGGTCAGGGCGAGCTTCTCCCGGGGAAGCCGGGTCATCTCCCACACCAGGTACAAGGCAAGCTCTCCCCCGGGCTTCAGGGGTGTGGCCAACTCCTTGGGGGTGAGGTCGCTCAGGCCGAGGATGCGCAGCTCGTCCCCGAACTGAGCGTCCAGGGGCCAGGCGATAGAGGGTGGCGGCGCGTCGACGCCTTCCACCCCTGTTCTCTCGAGGGAAAACTCCAGGGAGCGCCGGGGAAATTCCGGCAGACCGAAGTGAAGCCAGAACTCGCTGGCCAGCGTCCCCGGCGGCATGCGAGTCGCCCGGAGGGTGCGCACCACCTGGCCCCCGGGCAGAAAGAGGTCCAGAGGCACCCAATCTTCCGGTAGCAAGCCTTCCCGAGAGGGGTGGCCGGGAAGGCTGGAAACGATCGCGAAGACGTGTCGCACCCAGCTATCCTGGGCCGCGTACCAGCGCAGCTCCAGGGTGAGGGTGGCGCCCGGGGGGGCCTTCTTCGGGACCAGGGTGGCGTCCACGTAGATGCCGGGGGCGATCTCATGCCACGCCGCGCTGGGATCGCCCGAAGGCTCCATGGGGATGGTCACCGGCAGCCGCAGCTGGACTGTGGCCCGTTTGCCCTGGGGGTTGCCTGCCTGGTCCAGCACGTCCAGCCCGGTCAGGTCCCCGGCCGGGTCGTAGAGGCCGACCTGCAGCTGGTACACCCCGGCCGGCGCGCCTTCCCCCACCCAGTCCGCTGGGGGGATGCGCCCCACGGTCACCTGGCCCTGGGGCCAGCGAAAGGCCGGGTAGAGGTAGCCGGCCGGGCGTCGATCCCGTAGCTTGGCGTAGAGCAGGCCATCCTTGGTCAGGGTCTCGCCGGTGACCCGCAGGTCTGGCAGGGGGTCCGGGCCGGTGCGGCGCCAGAAGAGGAGCAGCTCCCCGTCGGGGCGGACGGTGGCGCCCAGGAGCGTGACCTGGTTCTCGAAATTGGCGTCCACCTGGACCTGCACCGGCGGCTCCACGGGGATCTCCTCGGGCTTCAGCTGGATGAAGTGGCGCAGCTTCAGCCCCCAGAAGGCCCCCTCCACCGGCTGCTCTTGCCCGGCCATCTCCAGGAGCAGGGGCGTCACGCCCATGGGATCCACCACCTGGTCCTGCCAGCCCACCAGCCAGACGCCCCACTTGCCCGCCAGGGCCTGGCGTAGGGGGGCTCCGCTGCTGGGGAAATCCAGGACCGCGTTCACGTCCAGGATGTCGATGGCGGGCAGGCGCAGGGGCTCCAGCTCCGGCGCGTAGTAGTGCCAGACCGGCCAGGCGTGCCCGCTGACCAGGACCACCGCCTCGTCCGCCGCCCGGTTGGCCCGGACGTAGGCCGCCAGCTCCCGCCACTGGTCCTTGGTGAAGGCCGGGTCCGTGAACCAGTTGGCGTCCGCCTGGCCGAAGCCGGTCAACAGACCCAGGACGAGCAACGCGCCGGCCAGGGGGCGCAGCCGCCAAAGTCGGTGGCTCCGGGTCTCCCCAGTGGGATTCCTCGCCTCCAGGAGCCGACCCAGCCCGTCGCTCCAGAGCAGGAGGAGGCCGGGCAGGGCCACCATGACGTAGCGCGAGTTGAACTTGGGCGTGACCGAGGCCAGGGCCAGGACCCCAGCCACCGGGACCAGGAGCCAGGCCAGGGCGAGGAGGGGCATCTGGGCGCCTGGGGAAGTGTCAGGAGCCGGTCGCCGGGTGATGGGCCGCAGCGCTTCGAAGAGGGCGATCCCGGCGATCACCCCGTAGAGGGCCAGCCGCTGGGTGGCCTCGGCTTCCAGGACCGTCTCGCCGCTGGTGAAGCTGATGGCCACGTGGCGCAAGGCCTCCCACAGCTTCAGGGAGCCGGTCCAGTAGCTGGTGTCCACCTGGAGCTGGGTGACCAGCACCCGCAGCCAGGGCAGGTAGAGGAGCAGCACCGCCAGGTCCGCAGCCAGGAGGGGCAGGAGGCGGGCGCGGAAGCGTGCGGCCAGGGGCTGCCCCCGGCCCAGGAGGGCGTCCAGGAAGGCGGCCCCGGCCAGGGCCAGGAGCAGGAAGAAGGCGAAATAGTGGGTGTAGACCGCGGCTGTGGCCACCAGCGTGTAGGCCAGCCAGGGGCGCCAGGATCGGGAGCGAGCCGGACTCCTGGTCCGATCACCGGCCAGGGCCAGGAGGCCAGCCAGGACGCCCAGGGCCAGGAGCAGGGCGTACATGCGGGCTTCCTGGCTGTAGTAGAGCAGGAGGGGGTGCAGGGCCGTGAGCAGCCCGGCCAGCAGCCCGGCGGTCCGGCGGCGGGTCAAGCGGGTGGCCAGGATGGCCATCAGGGGCACGGTCCACGCGCCGAAGAAAAGGGAGGGGAAACGCAGGCTCCACTCGCTCCACCCGGCCAGGCGTCCCCACCCGGCCACCAGGATGTAGTAGAGGGGCGGCTGGATGTCGTCCGCGGTCCAGCGGGTCAAGGAGGGGAGATCGAACTGGCTCACCAGGGCCGTCACCCCTTCGTCGTACCAGAGGCTCTGGCCGTCCAGCCGATAGGCGCGCAGAGCAAAGGCCAGCAGGGTGATGGCCAGGAGGGTCCAAGTGTAGGTGCGGCGGGGAAAAAAGCGGGGTGACGCGTCGCTCAAATCAGCTTGCCTCGAGATCTGCCACCATGCGTTGGGCCGTCTCTTCGATCTCTCCGATGTGCCGGTGACAGACGGTGTAGACCACTTCCGCATCGAGGTCGAAGTAATGGTGGCTGAGAACGTCTCGCATCCCCATCACTCGCTTCCATTCGATCTGCGGGTAGCGTTCGAGAAGCTTGCCTCCCGTTACTTTGTCCAGGTGCTTGACGCTTTCGCCTATAGCGATCAATTGCATGCAGATCGCGTCTAGTTTCTCCAATCCAAGCTCAGAGGAAACAAAGTCGCTGGGAGATTTGATG
>WGCB01000028.1 GCA_015494005.1 Caldilineaceae bacterium | reverse complement strand
TGCCGTGGGCGAGGAGGGCGTGGTGGGCCGCCCGGGCCTGCATGTTCACCGTCCAGGACCGGCTCTGGAACCACACCTGGTTCGCCGACCCCATGCTCCTGGGCCACTACCCGGAGGACGGCCTCCAGGCCTTTGCCGCCGACCTGCCCCCCATCCGTTCCGGTGACATGGAGACCATCTGCCAACCCCTGGACTTCTACGGCGCCAACATCTACCACGCCCAGGTCATCCGGGCCGACGGCGAAGGCGGCTGGGAGGTCGTGCCACCCGCCGAGGGCCATCCCCTGACCACCATGAAGTGGCCGGTCACCCCGGACTGCCTCTACTGGGGACCCCGCTTCCTGTACGAACGCTACCGGCTGCCCATCGCCGTCACCGAAAACGGCCTGGCCAACACGGACTGGGTGCAGGCAGACGGCCAGGTCTATGACCCCCAGCGGGTCGACTTCCTCACCCGCCATCTACGCAGCTACGGCCGGGCCATCGCCGACGGCGTGGAGGCCATCGGCTATTTCCACTGGTCCCTCCTGGACAATTTCGAGTGGAGCGAGGGCTACAGCCAGCGCTTCGGCCTGGTCTACGTGGACTTTCCCACCCAGAAACGCATCCCCAAGGACTCCGCCGCCTGGTACCGCCAGATCATCGCCAGCCACGGTGCTGTGCTGGCTGCCTCGTAAACGGGACATGAACCGATTCGCCCTTCCCCTCGCCCTCCTCGCCCTCGTGACCGTCCTGCTGGCCGCCTGCAGCCCAGGGGAAACGGCCCCGTCCGGCTCCCGCCTGAAGACGCTATCGACCTCCAGCGCGACCGAGGAGGCATCGCCCTCTCCGTCCCTGGGCCAGGTGACCATCTGGGCGCCGTACCTCGCCTTTCTGGAGCAGCAGACCCTCGTGGACAACGCGGCCATCCTCCAGGAGGTGAACCTCTTCTGGTACGAGCTGGCCGCCGATGGACGCATCCAGGGCGCGGTGCAGAGCCCCCAAGGCCTGCGGGCCATCCGGGAGGCGGGGCTGCGGGTGGTGCCTTCCATCGTGAACGAGGGGTTCGATCGGGCCCGGGTCGCGGCCATCATCCACGACCCGGAACGCCGGGCCGCCCACATCCAGGAGATCCTGGCCCTGGTCCAGGCGGAAGGCTACGACGGCATCGACATCGACTACGAAAGCCTCCTCCCAGAGGACCGGGAGGCCTTCAGCCTCTTCATCGAGGAGCTGGCCGCCGGGCTCCACCAGGAGGGGAAGCTCCTCTCCATCGCCGTGCATGCCAAGACCGCGGAGCCGGGGGAATGGGAGGGAGCCCAGGCCCAGGATTGGGCGCGGCTGGGCGCGGCGGTGGACGAATTCAAGATCATGACCTACGACTACCATCACGGCGCCAGCCCGGCTGGGCCCATCGCTCCCCTCGCGTGGGTGGATCGGGTGCTGCGCTTCGCGGCCACCCAGGTGCCGCCCCAGAAGACGTTCATGGGCGTCCACTTCTACGGCTACGACTGGATCGGCTCCCACGGGGAGAGCATCAACTGGCGGCAGGCCATGAAGATCGCTGAACGCAACCAGGTCCAGTGGCAGCGGGACGTGTCGGGCGAGGCCTGGTTTCGCTACGGCCCGGACGGCCGTCACACCGTCTACGTGGCCGACGCCCAGGGCCTGCGCCTGCGACTGCGGACCCTCCTGGCCCGCCACCCGGACCTGGCCGGCATCGCCATCTGGTCCCTGGGCGGCGAGGATCCGGAAAACTGGTCCGTCTTGCGCACCTTTTCCCAGGCGCCATAGGCCACGGAATTCACCGCGAAAAACCGATCCAACAAGGGGGCAGACATGAAGGTCACAGTCATCGGCGGCGGTTCCAGCTACACACCGGAGCTCATCAAGGGGTTCCTCGATCGCGTGGAGCAGTTCCCCCTGGACGAACTCTGGCTGGTGGATATCAGCCAGGAGCGGCTGGACGTGGTGGGCGGCTTCGCCCGCCGCATGGTGGCCGCCCGGGGGATGCCCTTCCAGGTGCAGCTCACCACAGACCGCCGTCCAGGGATCGAGGGGGCCAGCTACGTGCTCACCCAGCTGCGGGTGGGGGGCATGGCCGCCCGCCGGGAGGACGAGTACCTGGGCAAGCGCTGGGGCCTGGTGGGCCAGGAGACCACAGGCGTGGGCGGCATGGCCAAGGCCCTGCGCACCATCCCGGTCATCCTGGGCATCGCGGAGGATGTGCAGGCCCTGGCGCCCGGCGCGTTGCTGGTGAACTTCACCAACCCGGCCGGCCTGATCACGGAAGCCCTCGCCCGCCACGCGCCGGAGGTGCCTGCGGTTGGCGTCTGCAACGTCCCCATCACCGCCAAGATGATGATGCTCCAGGAGCTGGCGGACGCCCTGGGGGAGCCCATCGACCCGGCCCGGGCTCAGCTCCAGACCCTGGGCTTGAACCACCTTTCCTGGCACCGGGGCTTCCGGGTGGACGGGGAGGAGTATTGGCCCCGGATCCTCCGCAGCTACATCGAAAAGATGCGGCGCCAGGAGGAGCCGGAGTGGCCGCCCGAACTCCTGGAGAACCTGGGCATGATCCCCAACTACTACCTCCAGTACTACTACTTCACCGAGCGGAAGATCGCCGAGCAGGAGCGGTGGGCGGAGACGGGCAGCCGGGCCGAGCAGGTCATGGCCATCGAGCGGACGCTCCTGGCCGAATACGCGGAGCCGGACCGGGTGGAGCCCCCTGGGGACCTGATGAAGCGAGGCGGGGCCTGGTACTCCACCCTGGCCACCCAACTCCTCAGCGCCCACCACAACGACCTGGACGAAGTGCACGTGGTGAACGTGCCCCATCGCGGCGCCGTCCCCGGCTGGCCCGAGGATTGGGTGCTGGAGATGCCCTGCCGAGTGGGGCGATCCGGCATCCAGCCCATCCCAGTGCCGCCGCTGCCCCTGGCCGAGTTCGGTCTCCTGGCCCATGTGAAGAGCTACGAGCTCCTCACTGTCCAAGCCGGGGTGCACGGCGACCGGGAGGCAGCCTACCGGGCCCTCCTGGCCCACCCCCTGGGCCCCAGCGCGAACAAGATCGAAGCCGTCCTGGAGGACATATTGGAGACGAATCGCGCCTATCTGCCCCAGTTTTTCGCATGAGGTTTGCCCTGTGAACCCGTTCCTGAAGCGGATCGGCCTCCCCACAGACGCCCGGGCCGTGGTCATCCACGCGGACGATATCGGCATGCGTCCCCTGCGGGACGCCCTCAGGAGTCAAAGATAATGCGCTATTTTCTGGGCGTTGACATCGGCGGCACCAAGAGCCATGCCCTCATCGCAGACGAGACAGGACGCGTGGTCGGCTTTGGCCAGGCCGGCCCGGGCAATCACGAGGTGGTGGGCTATGCCGGCCTGCAGGCAGTGCTGGGGCAGATCACTCAGGAGGCCCTGGCGTCAGCCCAGATCCGCCGAACCCAGATCGCCGGCGCCGGCTTCGGCGTGGCCGGCTACGACTGGCCCTCCGAGCTGCCGCCCACCCTGGAGGCCATCCGCAGCCTGGGGTTGACCTGTCCCATGGACGTGGTGAACGACACGGTGATCGGGCTGGTGGCCGGCGCGGAAGAGGGCTGGGGCGTGGCCCTGGTGGCGGGGACCAGCAACAACTGCTGGGGGTGGGACGAACATCACCTGTCTCTTATACACATCTCCG
>WGCB01000027.1 GCA_015494005.1 Caldilineaceae bacterium | reverse complement strand
CTCGTAGGGTGGTCATGGCGGGGGCGCGATGGGTGGTGGGATGGGAGATGGAAAAAATGGATGCAGGCAACGGGATGCTGAACAGGATACGGTGCTGTGCCCCCATGATACCTGTTTCCGGGCAGAAAGGGAAGGGGCAGCCGACAGCTCGGGGCAGTTTGGCCCTTTCCGCGCCGGGGCCGTATAATTCTCCTGAATTTGTCTGTGTGACCCGTGCCCACCGTGCATCGAATGTCCAGAGCCGCAGAGCCAGGCTGAGCCGCCCATGACCGCACCCGATCCCGTCCTTCCCTCCCCGGAGGAGAAGGCCCGCTACGTCAACCGCATGTTCGCGGACATCGCGCCCCGCTACGACCTGATGAACCGGCTCATGACCGGGGGCCAGGACGTGGCCTGGCGCCGGGAAGTGGTGCGCCTCTGCCAGCTGCCGCCCCGGGGCGCGCTCCTGGACGTGGGCACGGGCACCGGGGACATCGCCCGGGAGGCCCGCCGGCAGCACCCCGCCGTCCTGGCGGTGGGCTGCGACTTCACCTACGAGATGATGGCCGCGGGCCAGGCCAAGGCCGGCGCGGTCCACTTCGTCCAGGGAGACGGGCTGCGCCTCCCCTTCCCGGACGACACCTTCGATGCGGTGACCAGCGGCTTCCTCCTGCGCAACGTGACGGACATCGACGCCGCCCTGCGAGAGCAGGCCCGGGTCACCAAGCCCGGTGGCCGGGTGGTCTGCCTGGAGACAGTGCCCCCCAGCCGCAGCCTGCTGGGCCCCCTCTTCCGCCTCTACTTTTTCCGGGTGGTGCCCCTGCTGGGCTCCCTCCTCAGCCCCAACGGCCGGGCCTACCGCTACCTCCCCCACAGCACCGTCCACTTCCTCCCGCCGGAGGAGCTGGCCCGGCGCATGGAGCGGGCTGGCCTGCGCCATGTCTTCTACGTCACCCGCATGCTGGGCACGGTGGCCATCCATGTGGGCACAGCCTGAGAGGTGACTCGGTGAATCCATCCACCCCATCTGCGAATTCGCCCCAGGCCACGCCCTCCTTGCCCGCGGACCTGCACGGGGAGCGGGCGGCCCTGCGGGGCAATCCCTCCTTCGTCTGGCGGGCCGGGCAGGAGCGGCGCCTGCAGCGGATCCTGGCCTGGGCGCCCCGGCAGGCGGATGGGCGCGTGGGGCGGGTGCTGGTGGATGGCTGCGGCGTGGGCATGTACGTCCGGGCCCTGCAGCCCCACGCAACGGCGATCCACGGCCTGGACATCGAGCCAGCCCACCTGACCCAGGCGGTACGTCACGTGCCTGGCGCCTACTTCGTCCTGGGCAGGGGGGAGGAGCTGCCCTACCCCGACGACTTCTTCGACCTGGTCCTGAGCCACGAGGTGCTGGAGCACGTCCAGGACGACCGGGCCAGCGCGGCGGAGATGGTGCGCACCCTGCGGCCCGGCGGCCGGGCGGTGATCTTCGTCCCCAACCGGCTCTACCCCTTCGAGACCCACGGCCACTACTGGCGGGGCCGCTACCACTTCGGCAACACGCCCCTGATCAACTACCTGCCGGATCCCCTGCGCAACCGGCTGGCCCCCCACGTCCGGGCCTACACCGCCAGCGGCCTGCAGGATCTCTTCCGAGGCCAGCCCGTGCGCATCCGCCACCACAGCCAGCTCTTTCCCGGCTACGACAACGTGGTGGCCCGGCGTCCTGGCCTGGGGCGCTGGCTGCGGCGCATCACCTACGGGATGGAGCGAACACCCCTGCGGCTCCTGGGGCTGAGCCATTTCCTGGTGGTGGAGAAGGTGGCGGGCTAGGCGACCGGACGGGGCAGCTTTCCCTGCCTGGGACCGAGGGATCGCCCCAAAAGGTGGCATCCTTTGGTGGTTCCTGGGGGCCGGTGCTAAAATATCCCTTGGCCTTTTTATGGTTCATTTTGCTGATGTGCTTCCGACGGGGGTGGCCGCACGGCTCCCCCGTTCCACACTTTGAGCGGTCATAGAACGCGATGCAACGTCTGGACAGACACGACACCATCCTCATCCTGCGGCGCAGGCGCCGGCGCAGCCAGGTCAACCGGCCTCGGCCCTGGCTCTGGGCCTTCCAGGGGATCGGAGCCATCCTGCTGGTGGTCTTCGGCCTGATCACCGCGGTGACGGCTGCCGGCGCGGGCGTGGGCCTGGCCGTCTACAGCTTCTACGCCCAGCAGCTTCCGGACGCCAGCGTCATCGAGCTGCAGCAGGACGAGTTCCAGACCGTCCGCATCTACGACCGGACGGGCCAGCACCTCCTCTACGAGAGCGTGGACCCTCGCCCCTTCCGAGGCGACCGCACCTACATGCCCCTGGAGGAGATGTCCCCCTGGGTCTGGAAGGCCGCCGTGGCCCTGGAGGACCGCAACTTCTGGGAGAACCCGGGCATCAACGTGCGGGGTCTCTTCCGGGCCTTTGCCTCCAACCTGCAGGGGGGCGCGGTCCAGGGTGGCTCCTCCATCACCCAGCAGCTGATCAAGAACGTGGTCATCCCCCCGGAGGAGCGCACCCAGCAGAGCTACGCCCGCAAGATCAAAGAGGTGATCCTGGCCCTGGAGGTGACCCGGCGCTACCCCAAGGAGAAGATCCTGGAGTGGTACCTGAACTACAACTTTTACGGCAACCTGGCCTACGGCGTGGAGGCGGCTAGCCAGGTCTATTTCGGCAAGAGCGCGGCGGATCTGAACGTGGCCGAGGCGGCCATGCTGGCGGCCATCCCCCAGTTCCCGGCCCTGAACCCCATCGACAACCCGGAGGACGCCAAGCGCCGCCAGGGGATCACCCTGCAGGCCATGGTGGACGCCGGCTTCCTGACCCAGGCCGAGGCGGACGCGGCCTTCGCCCAGGAGCTGAACCTGCGCAAGTCCGTGGCCGAGCGGTTCGACATCCTCACCGCGCCCCACTTCGCCCTCTACGTCCTGGACAAGCTGAAGGAGGAGTTCAACACCGCGGAGGACCCCTACTTCATCTGGAAGAAGGGGGTGACGGTCTACACCACCCTGGATGTGGAGCTGCAGCGCTACGCGGAGGAGGCGGCCCGAGAGCACATCCGCAAGCTGCAGGAGGCGGGCAAAGAGGTGAACAACGCCGCGGTGGTGGCCATCCGGCCGGAGACGGGTGAGATTCTGGCCATGGTGGGCTCCCTGGACTACAACAACGAGGAGATCGACGGCCAGGTGAACGTGGCCCTGGCCCAGCGCCAGCCCGGCTCCAGCTTCAAGCCCTACGTCTACCTCACCGGCCTGCTCAAGGGGCTGACCCCGGCCACCATGATCCTGGACGTGCGCAGCGCCTTCCTCCAGGCCGACGGCAGCTACTACGTGCCGGAGAACTACGACCGCCGCTACCACGGACCGGTGGCCCTGCGGGACGCGCTGGCCCGCTCCTACAACATCCCCGCGGTGAAGGTGATGGACCAGGTGGGGGTGGCCAACGCCCTGCGCACGGCCCACCGCATGGGCATCAACGGCCTGGACCGGGGCCTGAATTACTACGGCCTGAGCCTGGTCCTGGGTGGGGGCGAAGTCTCCCTGCTGGATCACACCTACGCCTACAGCGTCCTGGCCAACGGGGGCGTCATGGCCGGGGAGCCTGTGCCCCCGGAGCGGCGCCGGGCCGGCTTCCGGGAGCTGGATCCCGTGGCCATCCTCCAGGTGCGGGACAGCGACGGCAACGTGCTGAAAAAGTACGAGCGGCCCGAGGTGCAGCGCATCATCAGCGCGGACGCCCAGTACCTCATCGCGGACATCTTGAGCGACGACGTGGCCCGGGCCCCGGCCTTCGGCGCCAACACCACCCTCACCCTGCCGGACCGCCGGGTGGCGGCCAAGACCGGCACCACCAACGGCTGGAAGGACGGCTGGACCATGGGCTTTACCCCTCAGCTGACCGTGGGAGTCTGGGTGGGGAACACGGACAACAAGTCCATGAACAACGTGACCGGCTTCACCGGGGCCTCGCCCATCTGGAACAAGGTGATGGCCAAGTTCCACGAGGGGCTGCCGGCCAAGTGGTACGAGCGGCCGCCCAACATCATCACCCGGACGGTCTGCTGGCCCAGCGGCCTGCTCCCCACCGAGTGGTGCCAGCGCCAGCGAGCGGAGATCTTCATCGCTGGCACGGAGCCCAAGCTCTACGACAACATCTGGCAGCCCTTCGAGATCGACACGGCCACGGGGCTTCTGGCCACCGCGGCCACCCCGCCCGAGCGGCGGAAGACCGAGGTCTTCATGATCCTGCCCCCGGAGGCCCAGGACTGGATCCGGGAGAGCGGCACGCCCCAGCCGCCCAAGGGGGAGAGCCAGCTGGCCGTGGAGGACTTCGATCCCGAGGTGGCCATCATCTCCCCGCCGCCGGGAGGCTACGTCAGCGGCCGGGTGGAGATCCGGGGCAACGCTCGGGGCGGCAACTTCCGCAACTACCGGGTGGAGATCGGCCAGGGCGTGGATCCCCAGGAGTGGATCCAGGTGGGACCGGAGCACGGCAACCAGGTGGAGAACGGCACCCTGGAGTTCCTGGAGACCACTGGCCTGGCCGAGGGGCTCTACACCCTGCGCCTCCTGGTCCAGCAGGGGGATGGCAGCGTGCGCCAGTGGACCACCCTGGTGACCATCGACAACACGCCGCCCACGGTGCTCATCACCGAGCCGGAGCCGGACCAGCTCTTCGTCATGGAGGACGACGAGCAGATCAACGTGAACGCGCTGGTCAACGACACCTGGGCCATGGATCGGGTGGAGTTCTACATCGACGGGGAGAAGTTCGCCACCAGCACCGTGGCCCCCTACAACGTGCGCTGGCAGATCGAGATGAAGGACCTGCCCAGCGTGGAAGGGCCCACCATCGAGGCCACCCGACCGGTCACCGACACGGAGACGGGCCAGGTGGTCGGCGAGGAGAAGTACATCGCCGAGCGCACGGAGAACTGGCTGGGCTTCGAGAGCGAGGACCCGGACGTGAAGCCGGGTCGCATCCGCCTCTTCGACGGCGGCTTCGGGGCCATCTACACCAGCGAGGGCGTTTACTTCGAGACCCACGTCTTCAAGGTCAAGGCCATCGACCGGGCCGGCAACGAGACGGAGAGCGAGGAAGTCCGGGTCTACGTGCGCCATAAAAAAGAGGAAGAAGAGTAGCTGGTAGAGCCGCCAGAACACGGATCGAGGCCACCATGCCCAAAATTCTGATTTCCAACGACGACGGCGTCCACGCCCCCGGCATCCAGGCCCTGGCCAAGGCCTTGGACCAGGTGGGAGAGGTGACGGTCCTGGCCCCGGAGCGCAACTGGAGCGCGGCCGGCCATCCCAAGACCATGCACAAACCCCTGCGAGTCAAGCCGGTGACCTGGCCGGATGGCCGCACCGTCTACGCCAGCAACGGCGCCCCCTCGGACTGCGTGGCCCTGGGCATCATGGGCGCGCTGGGGGACGATCCCTTCGACCTGGTGGTGAGCGGCATCAACGCCGGCCACAACCTGGGCACGGACGTCTTCTACAGCGGCACGGTGGCTGCAGCCATGGAGGCCAACATCCACGGGGTGCCGGCCATTGCGGTGAGCCTGGGCAGCGTCCACGAGGACGAATCCGTGGATCAGGAGGAGGCCCTGGCCCTGGCCGGGCAGGTGGCGGCCCGGTTGGCCCACACCGTGCTGGAGAAGGGCCTGCCCTCCCACGTGCTGCTGAACGTGAACGTGCCCAACCTGCCCCCGGAGCGGCTGCGGGGCGCCCAGGTGACCCGCCTGGGCCGTCGCATCTACCGGGACGTGCTCATCCGCCGGGAGGATCCCTGGGGCCGGCCCTACTTCTGGATCGGCGGGGAGATGCCCACCGGCATCCCCGAGGACGGCAGCGACGTGGGTGCAGTGGAGAACGGCCACGTGAGCGTCACGCCCGTGGGGATCGACCTGACGGAATACGACTTCATGGACGTGCTCCGAGCCTGGGGCGTGGAAGAGTCCCTGGTGCCGGCCTAGGGCGCCCGGACAGGAAGCGGGAGGACCATGGTCTTCAAAGCCAAGCCGTGCAAGAGCCGATGGGAAGGGCTGCTGGTCACCAGCTGGATCCTGCTGGTGGACCTGCTGCTCCTGATCTGGGTCCTGCGCCGTCCAGTGGACTGGCTCAGCTTCCTCTTCGTCTTGTTCATCCTGGTGAGCCTGCCCATCGCCGCCCGGCTGGCCTACCGCACCTGGGCCATCTTCAACCTGGAGTACTGGCTGGACCGGGATGCGCTCACCGTGCGCTGGGGCGCCACCCGGCAGGTGATCCCCCTGGCCCAGATCCGGCGCATCATCCAAGGAGGCGGCCAGGAGACCAGCCGCCCGAGCTGGACCAACTGGCCTGGCCCTTTCGTGCGGCTGAGCACAGCCCTGGGCATGCTCAACGTCCAGCGCTACGCCACCCGTCCTCTGGCCGAGTGCCTGCTCCTGGAGACGGACGAGATGACCTTCGCCCTCTCCCCGATGGAGCCGGAGCACTTCCTGGAGACGCTCCAGGCCTACTACCAGCTGGGGCCAGCCCACCCGGCGCCGGTCCAGGAGAGGACCAGCGATCTTTGCCAGGGCGCCCTGTTCGGGGATAGGCTTGGCGTGGCCTTGCTCGTCCTGGGCCTGCTGGGCATCCTGCTGCTGTTCGGCACGCTGATGGTCCGCTACCCGGCGGTGCCGGACCTGCTGGCCATCCGCTACAACATCCAGGGCCAGCCCCAGAGCGTGCGGCCCAAGGCCAGCCTCTTCCTGTTGCCGGCCATGGGCCTGCTGGTCTATCTGATCAACGGGGCCTGGGGTGGCTGGCTGGCCTGTCGTCGCCAACGTCTGGCCGCCTACCTGCTCTGGGGCGGCGCAGTGACGGTGCAGCTTTTCACCTTCCTGGCCCTGGTGAACCTGATCCTGTGAAGGCCCTGTGGAGGCCACCCAGCCCAAGCGATCGCAAAGGAAATCCCTTGAGCAACTCAACCCAACGTCCCTATTTGACCATCGTCATCCCGGCCCGGAACGAGGAGGAGCGCCTGCCCGAGTCCCTGGCCCAGATCGCCGACTTCCTGCGCCAGCAGCCCTTCCCCTCCGAGGTGATCGTGGTGGAGAACGGCTCCACGGACAACACCAGCGGCGTGGTGGAGGCCTTCCAGGCCCAGGTGGCGCCGGAGGACCCCTACACGGTGCGGCTCCTCCACAGCCGGCCGGGCAAGGGGGCGGCGGTCAAGGAGGGGATGCTGGCCGGCCGGGGCGAGTACCTCTTTATCTGCGACGCGGATCTCTCCATGCCCATCCAGGAGCTGCGCAAGTTCCTGCCGCCAGCCATCGACCCCACCCGCTATGACATCGCCATCGCCAGCCGGGAGATCCCCGGCGCGGTGCGCTACGATGAGCCGGTCTACCGGCACATCATGGGCCGGGTTTTCAACTTCATCGTGCGCATGTTGGTCATCCCAGACATCGCGGACACCCAGTGCGGCTTCAAGCTCTTCAGCCAGGCCGCGGCCCAGGCCATCTTCCCGGCTCAGACCATCGACGGCTGGGGGTTCGACATCGAGGTGCTCTACATCGCCCGGCAGCAGGGCTTCCGCCTGCAGGAGGTACCCATCCACTGGTACTACAAGGAGAACAGCCGGGTCAACCCCATCCGAGACACCATCAACATGCTGCGGGAGGTCTTCAAGGTGCGCCACAACGGGCAGAAAGGGCTCTACGATCACGTCCAGAGCCCGGTCCACGATGGGCTGGACGAGCTGGCCATCTAGGCCTGGCAGCTGGAAGCAGGTGACGGCCCCGGTTTTTTTTCGCCGGACTGACGAACTTCATCAGGACAGCCAACTGGCATGGACTCCCCTGGTCTGCGGGAGCGTGCCAGTTTTTCGATCCCAGGGCGGGCGGTGGCGGAGCGATGGGGAACGAATTCGGCGTTCGTTTCGTCTCTTGGTTTGGGCGTGTTGGCCTGGAAGAGTGGGTCGTGCAGGGCCCACATGGGGATCGACACCGGCGGGGTGCAGCCACGGGGTCAAAGAGGAAAGGCCCATGCCGCAAAGCTGCTGGGAAGGCAGCACCACCGGTCTGGGAAGGGGGGAACTGCGTGGGCAGCGACTCGTGCGCGACGGTGGCGGCGATGGAGTCTGCTGGAGGGCTTCTAAGGTGGGGGGACTCCTTAGAAATCGCTCCGTTTGGCACTGCCCGACCGGTGTCGGCATGGGCCTGGTGGTGAGCTCTGCTTCGACGATGGGAATTGTAATGATGCTGCAATGCGGGGGAGCAAGGAACTGTGCTACTATGGCATCATCGAAGAGCAGAGCTCGGGGGAGCAGAACCGGCTCATGCCCGGACGGAATCGGGCTTCGAAGCGGGGGACCGACGGATCCCGTCCGGGGTGTCGCATCAGCGGGAAGGGCAGTGATGTGGGGAGCGATGAGGTCCAGCCAGCTGCGACACGGTGCGAACACACATGGTGCGAACACCTAGTAACTTACAGGACTTACGCAGTTAGATGAGAAAGAGGGACTTTTCCTTTGAGTGGAGCCGGTGGTGGAAAGCCG